>JABDLW010000502.1 GCA_013001805.1 Saprospiraceae bacterium
ACATTAGACGACGTTCCATTTCCTTCTTGCCCGAACACATCCAACCAAACTATCCGGGTGGAAGAAGCTGTTTCAGCAGGAGTAGCCAATCCACCTGTCGAAATATGTAGTGATGATACCCTCGTCATTGATCTCAAAGCAGAACTGTCAGGGGCCGATAGCGGCGGAACCTGGACAGAAACTTCTGTGATCACTTCCAGCGGAAATGCATTTGACCCCATCACAGAGACCTTCTCTCCCGGCACCCAATCTCCAGGTACTTACACTTTTGTTTACTTAGTAAATGGCGCAGCACCCTGCGGCAATGACTCGGCAGCGGTATCGATCATTATTAATCCTACACCTGTTGCCAATGCTGGACCTAACATGACATTGACCTGTGAAATTACCAATGTAACTTTAGACGGTAGCGGATCCTCTACAGGTTTCTATGAATGGATGGGGCCCGGGATCACGGAGACCAACAGGTTCCTTCAAAATCCTCCTGTTTCTCAAACAGGTATGTATGTATTGACAGTGACTAGCGTTGAAGGATGTATCTCAAGCGATACGGTGATTGTCGATCAAGACGAAACAGTACCCTTAGCACTTGCTGGCCCTGACCAGGAATTAAATTGCTACGATTCCACAACTACCTTACAAGGAAGCAGCTCTTTTTCAGACGTTCTCTACATCTGGGAAGGGCCAGGAATCACCCCAGCCAATAAAAATTTACAAACCCCCGAAGTAAATCTTCCCGGAACTTATAATCTAACTGTTGTTGACACGGTCAATAATTGCCCCTCTAATGTTTCGTCAGCTTTAGTTTTGGATAATTCAGACCCTCCCATCGTGTTATTGCAAAATGTAGTTTCCTTAAGCTGTGTGGTCACCCAGGTTGTGTTGGATGCTACGGGCTCTGAAGGCAATTATTTTGAGTGGATCGATCCTGATGGTAATGTCGTAGCCGGGGCAGCCGGTACCATCTATGAAGCAGATAAAGCAGGGGTGTATACCCTCATCGTTGTGGATACTTTAAGTGGATGCTCTAATTCTGAAACTGTGAATATCGAGATTGATACCAATTACCCTACAGCCACCACAGCCCAGCCAGATCACTTAGATTGTGATGTTCAGGCCATAGTCCTTGATGCTACCGGATCAACCCAATCGCCTTCCATAAATTATGAGTGGGCGGGCCCGGAGGGAGGAATAACCGAAGGACAAAATACTCTAAATCCCACTGTCATATTACCAGGCATGTATGTGGTTACCGTAATGGACGTCGACAATGGATGTACCAGCAAGGATACAGTATTTGTGACCCAGGATATCGAACAACCCCTGGCGGATGCAGGAAGTGATTTGCAACTAAATTGCATAGTGGCCGCAGTGACCCTTGATGGAGGTAATTCTTCTATCGGGCCCAATTTTGTATACCAATGGACCACTTCTGACGGCAATATTGTCTCCGGGATAAACACTTTATTTCCTGAAGTAAATACAGCAGGTACTTACCTGCTCCAGGTTAGAGATTTGGATAATGGCTGTACCACACTTGATGAAACAATGGTAACCGAAAATTTGGCAATACCTACCCAGGCCATAATAGATACTAAAGATCCCACCTGCTATGGGTACCAGGATGGAAGCATAACCATCCAAACGGTAACTGGTGGGACGCCACCCTACGTCTACGCTATTAACGGTTCCTCTTTTACCAGCAATAATGTTATCTCCTTCCTTTCAGCAGGCAACTATACCATTACAATTCAGGATGCTAATGGTTGTGAATTCCAGACCTCCGTGACGCTAAATGAAGGCAATGCACTTACACTGGAATTAGGAGAAAATATACATATCCAATTGGGAGATAGTGTCGATATCGTTCCCACAGTCAATGTACCCCTAAGTGAAATTGAAACGATGGAATGGTCACCTCAGGATAGTACCTTGAGTTGTACCGATTGCTTTGATCCCAATGCCAAACCTTTTCGTACGACTACCTATGAGGCTACCGTGACGGATGAGAATGGTTGCGAGGCCACAGACGACATAACCATAAATGTTGATCTGGAAGGGAAAGTTTATATTCCAAATGCATTTAGTCCAAATGGAGATGGAAACAATGATATCATCATGATATTTGCCGGAAACAATGTAAGAAAAATACGGGAATTTGGCATAGTAGACCGATGGGGCGACCTGGTCTTTAAAGGCACCGATTTCAGGCCCAATGATCCATCCCACGGATGGGATGGTAGTTTACGGGGAAAACCCATGAATCCTGCAGTATTCGCCTACTGGGCCTTTGTGGAATTTATTGATGGCAGAGTAGTACTTTACAAAGGAGATATTACATTAGTAAGATAATAGTATCAGTGCAGCAAGTATATTGAAAAATTAAATCAAAAAATTGCCTTTAAATGCTGGGAGTTTTTTGTTACATTGTCTTTAATAATGAAGTTATTGAAGGACTTCGATAATTAATTCACTCCAAAAAGCATACTATGGCAAAGCAACTTTTCACCTTACCGGTGTTATTTCCAGACCCCATTCCCCTAGACCCTCAGGTTGATCAAAAACTGAGTTTAAAGTTTTCCGATGATCTTTACTATTCTCGTCAGCCAGGCAATAACCGTCAGGTAAAATTTACAGTAAAAACCAAACTGGACGCAATATTCTTAATCGCTACCAATAACGACCGGTCCAAAAAGCTTCGAAAGGATGAATCCGATAGCCTTGGCAGAGGCCGAAGAGGTTTTCTGTTGGCCATTCCAAAACTATTTTTTGTAAATAGAGATGGCAACAACCGGATTTATCAATTTGGTCAGAATGGAGGACAAGGCAATAACGATGATGCAACAGTACAGCTGAGTTATTCACAAGCCGATGCCTCTCCTACACAACCTTCTAACCGGCCTCCCGTAACTTTTGACATTAACGAAGGCGAAATGATGGTGGTGACAAATACTAGTACTGAATCAGGTAATACGGATGGCAAACACTTTTTAAAAGCAGAGGCGTCGCCAGCAAATCCTGTTACAGTAACTATTAATAGAAATCCCAACCAGGGTAAGGTCATTGTATGTATTTTTAATGCCAACAATGGCAACCTGTTAGCCAGATTAGATCCTAAAGATCAGGTTGATCTGTCTGCTAGCCAATCCTTTACCTCTGACAAAATAATTCATATTGTTCCAGTAATAAAACCTCTAAAAAATAGCATAAACGGAAAAGATGAGATCAAGTTTGAGGTAGGAGATCCAAAGGATAATGGCTCGGCTGAATCAGAAGAAAAATAAAAGATCTTCTAAAGTCTAAATTTGCTTAAGCACTTACTTATTGGCCATCAACTCGATGCCTGTCCAATTATCAGGTACCCCCGTCCTGGCGTATAGAGCCGTCTTTTCATAGAAATACCG
>JABDLW010000508.1 GCA_013001805.1 Saprospiraceae bacterium
CCTGTAGGGGGAGTGACAGTGTTTGAAGATGCCGGTACAGAGGTGAATGTGACGGTGGTATCGGCTACAAAGCGTCAAATTATGTTGACTTATATCCCTGCATTGGGTATTGGAAACACGGCAGTGCCGATCAATTTTGAATTTGTCTGTACCGTGGTGGTTCCGGATAAGGCCCAAGGTTCGGGTCTGCGCTGTGCAACCGGCATCCTGTTGGATCAGCCCAAGGCTGCCGATCTGGCCACATTTAACTTGAATGATGACAGTACATTTGATCTTGCTCTGGTAGAAGACTCTACCGATGATTGTGGTGGTGGATCAAGTTTTGTAGTTATGCGATTTACTAAGAAGCAGTAGAGCATTTATTGCTTTCTTGAAAAATATTAAGAGTCGTCTGGAATCCAGGCGACTCTTTTTTAATGGTGCGCTGATTGCTTCCTGTGCACAAATGATCCCGTGTATTAGCTCCCTGGCCGGGTTTTCACTATTTTGCATAAGTTCGCGATTTCGACAAATACTTGTCAAATCTCAAGAGCTATCATGAAAAAGCTACTTTTATTTCCGCTTGCGATTTTTATCCTTCTCACCTGTAACCAGAGGGTTGATGTTGAAAATCAAACCGACTCAGAGTTTGAAATATTTAAAAAGGTCAGCCCGGAACAATCTGGTGTCGATTTCTCTAATGCCCTGACTGCGGATGTAGCCACAAAGGAAAATTTGCTGGATTACGACTATTTTTACAATGGCTCCGGAGTCGCAGCTTGTGATTTGGATAATGATGGGCTCCCTGAATTATTCTTTGCAGCTAATCAGAAGGAAAATAGACTTTATCATAACCTTGGCAATCTCAAATTTGATGATATCTCTGATAAAGCCGGAATCAATGTGGGAAAATCCTGGGCCAACGGGGTGACCTTTGCTGACATAAACCGGGATGGTTGGCTTGATATCTATGTGTCGCAAGGTGGTCCTCATCCTCCGGACCAGAGAAAAAATCTATTGTATATAAATCAGCAGGATCTGACTTTCAAAGAAATGGCGCTTGAATATGGATTGGATGATGCCGGCATAAGCACGCAGTCGGCTTTCTTTGACTATGATCTTGATAATGACCTGGATTGCTTTGTAATGAACGAGAGTGAATTATACGGTTTTGACCCTCTAACTTTCCAGAAACTGATTACCCAGGATCCGGCAAAATATCAAGTGAGTTTTAGCCATTTGTACGAGAATCAAAATGGCACCTATGTAGATATAAGTCAAAAAGCCGGAATCACTAAGCCAACTTTTGGGCTTGGTCTAAGTATCGCTGACATTAATGCAGATGGCTGGCTGGACATCTATATTGCTAATGACTATTATCTACCGGATAATCTTTACATAAATAAGAAGGATGGAAGTTTTGCTGATCGTGCTCAAATTCATCTGGGACAAATGTCCTTCTTTGGGATGGGCATTGATGTTGCTGATCTGAATAACGATCTGTTGCAAGACATTATAGTTCTTGACATGGCTTCAAAAGATCATGTGCGATCCAAGACACTTATGGCATCTATGAATGTGCAGAATTTCTCTCTATTGGTGGATCAGCTCCAATACCCTCATCAGTACATGTTTAATACGGTACAGCTAAACAATGGTCAAGGAAGATTTAACAACGTGGCTCACTATGCTGGTTTAGCAAAAACTGACTGGAGCTGGGCTGCATTAGCTGCCGATTTCGACCTCGATGGTCACAAGGATGTCTTTGTCAGCAATGGTTACCGGCGTTATGCGCTGGATAATGATTTCAAGCGCAGGGTCACAGAAGTTAAGCAAGCTTATCCGAATAATGTACCTATTGGAGTGAAGGAGGAACTTTACTATTCGATGCCTTCAGAAGCTCTACCCAATGTTGTTTATAAAAACCTGGGAGATATGAATTTTTCCGATGCCACAGATCATTGGGGTTTAGGAGAGCCGACATTTTCCAATGGAGCAGCTGCCGTTGATCTTGATCTGGATGGCGATCTTGATCTGGTGATTAACAATATTGATCAGCCTGCTGGCATCTATCAGAATCTGGCGGCTGATCGGAATACCGGGCATTTTGTCGCGATATATATCAATGAACTGCAGCATGGACTACATGCACGTGTGACGATTTTCACAGGTGCAAAAAAACAATTTGTAGAGACGAGAAGAACCCGCGGTTATCGATCTTCAATGCCGGCGCAGGCTCATTTTGGCCTGGGAGATTTCTCCCTAATTGATTCGTTGAAAATAGAATTTTCAGATGGCCGCTCAATCGTAAAAAGGAGAATTAAAGCTGATCAAGTGCTCGGTTATTCCTACGAAGAAAGCGAACCTGTGCCAGTGCAAGGTCCCGTTGTGAAATCAAGGTCCTTATTACCTTATACGACAGCCGGGTTCAAGCTGGACTTTCGTCACCAAGAAGATATTTACAATGATTTTGGTAAAGAGGTATTACTGCCCCAAAAGCAGTCGACATTTGGGCCATGCCTTTCCGTCGCTGATGTTAATGGAGACGGCCAGGATGATCTCTTTGCAGGAGGCGCATCCGGTCAGGCAGGGAGCCTTTATCTCCAGACTCCCGACGGGAGCTTTATTTTGTCTAAGCAGCCAGCCTTTGAGAAAGATAAGATTTGTGAAGATCTGGAATCCGTTTTCTTCGACCTCGACGGTGATTCCGATCTCGATTTGATCACCGTAAGTGGTGGCAATAGTTTTCCCGCTGGTCATCCGGCATACCAACACCGGCTATACCTAAATGACGGAATGGGCTATTTTGTGAGGCAGGCCATGCCCGACCTGGATCAACACCGGTACAGTGGAAAAGCAATAAAAGCCTTCGATTTTGATGGTGATGGAGATAAAGATATTCTGATCGGAAACCGGATCATGCCGCAATCCTATCCTATTGCTGCACCATCTTTTCTTTTAGAAAATCAAAATGGTAAGCTGGTGGATGTAACTTCCGATCGGGCAGCCGCTTTATCTGAACTGGGAATTATTAATGACATGGTGATTGCTGACATCAATGCTGATCAGGCGCTTGACTTCATTGTGGTAGGGGAGTGGACGGGAGTTCATGTATTTGTCAATGATGCTGGAAGTTTTCAAACGTTAGACATCCATAACCATCTGCACGACCTCACCGGCTGGTGGTTTTCCATTCATGAGACCGACGTAAACCGTGACGGTAACCCCGACTTCCTAATTGGCAACGTAGGGACCAATATTAAGCATAGAGCTTCGGTCGAAAAGCCATTTAAGGTCTTTGCCAATGACTTTGATAATAATGGCACGCTCGATATCGTATTGAGCAATGAATATCAAGGTAATTACGTGCCGGCGAGAGGACGGGAATGTAGTTCGCAACAGATGCCAATCATTGCTGAAAAATTTACCAGCTATGTCGCATTTGCTTCGGCTACCATTGAAGATGTCTACGGTGAGGAAAATTTGGAGGGAGCATACAGCAGATCGGTGGTGACCTTTGAGTCCATCCTTCTCGTGAGTGACGAAGCTGGACAATTTACATTAGAGACATTGCCGTGGCAGAGCCAGCTCTTTCCTTTACTCGATGCAGTGATCACTGACGTGAACAGCGATGGAATTGAAGATGCGATCGTGGCGGGCTGCATCTATGAAACTGAAGTTGAAACTCCCCGCTTGGATGCTGGACACGGACTGATCTTACTGGGCAATGGAGCTGGACGTTTCACCGCCGGGTCTT
>JABDLW010000571.1 GCA_013001805.1 Saprospiraceae bacterium
GTATTGATGGGCTTAATACCCAGAGATGTACTTTCTTTTTTCATAGCTTAAATATTCTTGGATGCTATGGGACACCATTCCTCCCGACCCTAAGATCTGGCAGCCAGTTTAATCATCCATTCGTGAATACAAGTCCTCATTCATCCAAATATACTAATTTTTTAATATTATTATGTCAAACATAATGCAAATATGTGAAATTTTGTACCTTAAGATTCTTTGCCAACGAATCTCAAAATCAAGGTATGTCATCAAACTTTTTCCTCTTCTTCATCGTGTCATTGGTCTTCCTATCCATCGGGAGTTGTTCATCGGTGACGCAATCACCTTCCAATCAATCGAGTGCTCCGTCACCACCTGTTCTTATCGATCATGATAGTTTGGAGTACTTAACCACCCTGCCCAATGGCCGGGTGGTCTCTATGCGTATGTTTGCCAGCAATCCGAAAGACATGCAATTAGAACGGCCGCCCCAGCCCGTCAGCATTCGCTACTCTGATGACCATGGTCTCTCCTGGAGCAAAAATGATACTGCTTTCTCGTACGATGCAGGGAAAGGTGTAGTTTATGGTGGCTTTGTATTTGCCGACAAAGCCGGAAATCTTCACTGCTTTGGTGTGCGATACTTTCGGCTTGCAGATAAGGAGCAACCCGGTCATGCTATTCTCCTGCATAATCGATCCAGTGATGCAGGCAAGACCTGGACTGAATCAAAGCAGGTGGATTTTGGCCATAGTTACACCGGGTCATTTAATACGGTTACCGAACTTGATAATGGAAGAATCATCCTTGCGCTTTCATATACAACGGCATACCTGGAAGAACGTGGCGAACGTGATTTTCAAATTGTCACCGTACATTCAGATGATGCCGGAGATACCTGGCAGATTGGATCTGATGACATAACTGTACCTCCCGGGGAATTTATCGGACACCCGGGAGCCTTAGAGCCGGTCATGATCCAGCTTGAGGATGCCAGGGTCTGGATGATTATCCGTACCCAGCAAGGTCGTTTTTTCCAAAGTTTTTCGAGTGATCGTGGTGTGACATGGAGCAAGACTACACCTACTGACTTTGAG
Source organism: Saprospiraceae bacterium (assembly GCA_013001805.1). GTDB lineage: Bacteria > Bacteroidota > Bacteroidia > Chitinophagales > Saprospiraceae > JABDMH01. The sequence goes on from JABDLW010000571.1 coordinate 1,080, forward strand.
GCTCCCAATGCTCCGGGAGGAATCATCCGTCTTGATGACGGCAGGTTGATCTTTTGCTGGAATGACCTCTCGAAATATGCGAAACTAACCGGTAATCAACGACAATATCTCCATGTAGCCATTTCAGCAGACGACGGCAAAACATGGAGTTCATCCAAACAAATAGCCAGCATAAGAGATGGCGATAAACCGGATACCAATGTGGCCTATCCATATTTGACCACCACTGCGGACAAAAAAGTGCTTGTATCATATCACCGGGTTGGCAATCGGGAAGGAGTAACCTGGTGGCACCCTATCGTGGAGGTGGTGAAGATTGATCCCGATTGGATTGCTGATCAGAGAGGAACAGAATGATTTTGCCTGGTACTTTACTTCAACCAGGCCCCACCGGCAGTGTCCGGTGAAGAATCCCAGTGAAAATAGTATGAGATACATCATTTATCTTCTTTCCCTCCTTTTCCTGGCATGTTCTAATCAGCCAATACCCAAGGGATCTGAGGTGGCTCTCAAATGGAAGGAACTTCCTGAACTGCCGGAAGCAGTTGGAGGTCCGGTAGCCGGCGTCAGTAATGGTGCGCTTGTGGTCGGTGGTGGTGCCAATTTTACTAGATCCATGTTTGAAGGAGGGACTAAAGTCTGGCATGATGAGATTTATGTATTAGAAGAGGGGGCTGAGCATTGGCAAGGAGGATTTCAACTGCCGGAACCCCTGGCTTATTCTGCTACGGTAGATACCGAATTCGGTATTGTATGTATAGGAGGTCATAGTGAAAATGTCGTATCTGCTAAAGTTTTTACTCTAAACTGGATTCCAGCCCTCAGAACCATACAAATAGATACTTTACCCGACCTGCCGGGTCCACTGACATTTAGTTCCGCTGTCTTGATTGACAATGCCATCTATGTTGCCGGTGGTCAATCAAGTTTGGATGCTAAAGCAGCTTTAAAGAATTTTTGGAGACTTGATTTATCATCCGGACACCGGGAATGGGAAATTTTAAAACCATGGCCAGGACCGGCCAGGGTTTTAGCGGGGCTGGCCGCTCAAAATAGTGGAGAGAAGGTGGAAATCTACATTTTCAGTGGTGCGGAGATCATTGAAGTACCCGAAGGGCAAGTACCCCGCCGGTGCCTCACTGATGGTTACCGTTATAATCCCAGAGAGAAAGATCCCCACACGGGGTGGCAGCAAATCGCTGACCTCGATGCACCGGTGGTGGCAGCTCCAGTCATCGCATTCGGACCATCACACTTTTTCGCTTTTAGTGGAACAGATTGCACTCTGGATGATCAATTTTGGACACTTAAGGACAGTAATCCGGGCATTCCAACTGCGGTCAGATCCTATCACACAATAACGGATACCTGGATCAAAATCGGGGATATGCCGGGTACCAAGGGTGTGGTGACTTCCAAGGCGTTACT
>JABDLW010000588.1 GCA_013001805.1 Saprospiraceae bacterium
GGATGTTGCTCCAGCAAATGTACGATCCCAAGGCGCAAGGGATGAGCCACCGTTTTCAAAATATAGGCTATTCGCTCCAGCTTTTCTGCCTCTTTTCCATTTAGTAATGTCTCGGCCTTATCGTCCATTCTATAAAGATATGCTTTTGATAACGTAAATGTTTCTCTCTTTGTTTAGGAAATCGATCTTTGCGGGTTGCAAGCGAAGAGCATTTGCAGGTTGGGATAGATAGAAAGTTGCATTCAAATCTTCTATCTTCAGGTATGTTCAGCAAAGAATACGATTTCAAAAAATTGAGTGATTGGTCAAATTGCCGGGCATGTCTCATACTTGCCATCTTCATTGCACTGCCCATGCTAATGCGACCTGGGGATCATTCATCAGGAAGGCATGAGGATCTGGTTATTGTGGGTGGCCAAATCATTGATGGCACGAGAAATCCAGCTTACCGGGCCGACATTTTGATATCTGAGGGCAAAATTGCATTTATTGGCTCCATTGACACCAATAGCATGCCTGGCATGGTCATACACGCAGATGATAAAATAATCACCCCAGGATTTATTGACTCACATGCTCATGGCGATCCACTAACGGAAGATTTCGAAAACTTTTTGGCAATGGGCGTAACCACCGTCTTGTTGGGTCAGGATGGCTCCAGCCCGGTAAATGCAGTCAATTACGATCATCCTAAGCTGTATTTCGATAGGTTAGAGAGGGCGAGAAAACTAATCAACCTGGCATTTCTGAGTGGGCACGGAACCATTCGATCAAGATTAGGATACACCAGCCCCGCCCCATTAAACGCTCATGAACTTAACCAACTTAAAGAGCACACTGCTATTTCCCTTGAGTCGGGATGTTTTGGCTTGAGCACCGGACTGGAATATTTACCGGGAGCTTTGGCTGGGGAAGACGAATTGACGGAGTTAGCGCAAGTAGTCGGAAATTTCGATGGTATAATGATGAGTCATTTGCGCAGTGAAGATGATTCACTCATGGAGGCATCACTGAATGAGCTGATTCGATTAAACCGGTATTGCCGGGCCCATGTGAGTCATATAAAGGTTGTATTTGGGAAATCGGCCGCCAGAGGAGAAGAAATCCTGTCCTTGTTGTACCAAAACAATACCGAGGGTACACTGGCGATCTCTGCAGATGTATATCCCTATATGGCCAGCTACACAGGAATCGGTATTGTATTCCCACCCTGGGCAAAAACTCGCACATCATTTGAAATGGCCAGATTGAATCGAAGGGAGGAATTGGAGAAATATCTGTACAACAAAATAATGGCCAGAAATGGACCGGGTGCGACACTTTTTGCAAGCAGACCTTTTACCGGAAAAACGTTGGAAGAGGTTTCAAATGAATCGGGAAAGTCATTCGTAGAAATCCTGATGAACCTGGGCCCACAAGGCGCTTCAGGAGCATACTTTGTCATGAATGAAGCATTACAGGAAGTCTTTATAACTGATCCTCGCATTGCCATTGCATCCGATGGAGGTCCTTCCCTGCGTCATCCCCGATCTTATGGGACCTTTGCTAAGATCATAAATAAATATGTGCAAAAAGAAAAGAAGTTATCGCTTGAGCAAGCAATTCACAAGATGACGGGACTGCCAGCACAAATCATCGGACTGGAAGGGAGGGGAACTATCAAAGTGGGTAATTATGCAGATCTGCTCATTTTTGATCCAGCCCAGGTGGAAGACCACGCAACTTTTAGTGATCCCTATCTGATTTCCACCGGTTTCGAATACATTTTCATCAACGGAAATCTCGTGCGTCAAAAGGAAAAAGACCTTTGTTTGGATTGTGGATCACTACTGAAGAAAACCCACTAAACATTTTTTTTACTGGTTTATAGATATCTAATTTACCTCATTTAACTTTTATGTCAAAATTACCAGCTACTGTCTGAAGCATTTATGTATTCATAAAGAAATTTATATTAAACAGGACACATATCTTCATTAAATTAGGATAATAAATATGAATATTCTGGCTTGCATTTGTGGTTAATTTTTATCGAAATTCACAGTGTAATAAGAAAACTATTTTGTTAACCTGATTGAAACTGTTTAGACCCGAATTTGCACCTAAGCCCGTTTACCTACCCAGTAAACATTTTAATTCTCCAAACTAGTTTCTACTAGCTGACCACTAACGTAGAACGGCAAAGATCTGGCAGCTGTTCATCTTCCTTAAGATGATTTAATGGCGTTCATATCTATCTATCTCAATAAATTGCTCCACTTCTTGGGTAATGTGCTATTCTAAGGCTACTGTTTAATCGGACCATGACAAAGTGGTAGTAATCCACGATTATGAAGCCGTTTATTAGTAGTGATCACCTTTATCAAAAAATTCCAGTAGGTATATGCTGGAGCTCGTTATTGGTCTACTGCTTAGTTGGCCTTATGATACAGGGATTTCATAACGAATCGTTCTGTTCCGCCCCGGAAAGAGGGCCACTTCATTTAATCACCATTTTAGAAGATCCCATCAGCTGCCCTGAATCTGTCACCATCAGCGCTGACAGCCATACCCAGGAGGAAATAAATAACAAATTCGAGAGCTGGATAAATCAATTTTCGATAAACCCGGAGTGTGACTCTCCGCCAATTTTTAGAGTCGGTGGAAAAGTAATAGATATTGCAGACCTGGAAGCACCAGACGCTTGTGGAGGAGCGGTGATCCTGGAGATGGAAATTCAAGCTGAATGTGGTAATGCCCTTTGCCAAAGTGATTTTATCGTAGAGCCCAGTAGCTCTGAAATTGCAATATCCCTACCGATTTACGACTTCACCTGCTTCAATACTGGGGCACCTCCTACTTACGAATTTTTACCCCCTAAAAATTTAACCAGAATTCTGGCACTTTCCATCTATTCCCCCTGCATTGACCTGCAAAGCCTGAAATTGGAGATTGAAGAACCTGCGCCAGTGATCAATGGAACAGAATACCATTTTAATAGAAAATATATCCTTTCCAATGATCAGGGAATTTATTCCATTGGAGTAGAAACCTTTTCGATTACCTATGACGTAACCCCACCAATCCTTTTGGGAATTCCCGATGACCTGATTTTAACCTGCGGCACTGAGCTTCCGGAATGGCCGGAAGTTCAAGCCTTCGATGGAGAGAATGAACTGGAAATAACCAGAACGGAAAAGGCACATTTTACACACTGCGGTGGTAGGTATTTTACCCGAATTTGGATGGCTATTGATGATTGTGGCAACACCGCTGAGCATACACAACGAATACATTTTGAAGACTCCGATCCTCCCTGGATTGAGGTACCTGCAGATACGATCATTGATTGCAATGGTGATATACCGGTGCCAACTTACGAAGCAGGTGATCAGGGGTGTTC
>JABDLW010000590.1 GCA_013001805.1 Saprospiraceae bacterium
CTTGATACACTGGGCAAAACCAATAACAGGTAGAAATGATAGAAGTACAAAAAGCCAATTTTTCATTGCAGATAATGATTCTTTTTGTACAGGTATGTCGCTATTCCGTCGGCTTTGATGACTATAAATAAACTTCATTCGTCTAAATATATTGCTGTAAAAGACGCCAAGAGTTTATAATTTTGCATTTAACTTAAACATCAAAAATTATGCTACGATTTGCAAGAAATCCTGTTCTGGTTTTCGTCCTGTCTTTTATGATCGTTTATGCTCATGCACAAGAAGATCAGTATGAAGCATTTGGAGATGAGATCACCTTGGAATCAGCAATGGTTTACGACGACTTAATGATCGCTCTGGAAGGAAAAGACTCGGTACAGGCAAAAGTAGCGGGGCAAATCGACGACGTATGCCAGGTAAAGGGATGCTGGATGAACGTTTCCGGAAAGACCAGCGAAAATCAATCGGTTTTTGTAAAGTTTAAAGATTACGGCTTCTTTGTGCCCAAAGATGCTGCGGGAAAAGACGTAGTGATTGAGGGTGTTGCTTACCGCGAAATAACACCAGTGGAAGAATTAAGGCACTATGCGAAAGATGCAGGCAAATCAGAAGAAGAAATAGCTGAAATCACAGATCCTAAGGAAGAGATCCGGTTTGTAGCAAATGGAGTATTAATAAAAGTCAACTAGAAAGCAGCAATTAGGAGCGGCCGGTCGTTTAGAACAAAAAAGCAGCCCCCTTTTTTGAAAAAAAATTCTCTACTGCTGCTAATTTTCAAAGGGAATCTTGAAAAGTATGAAAGTGGGGGCTGCCTACCTATTCTAATTTACCTATCTTAAGATAGGGTTTATTTCTATAAAAGTAAACCCTGAACCGGTTTTTTTATTTCATCTCCGGGATGATATTTGCATAGAATCTATAATTTGTTGCACTTGAATACTGCTTTCAATAAGATCGATTGCGCGTTTTATCTTCCAAGGGGTATGTAAATTAATTTTCACCTCAATCTTACTGATTTTAATAACTGAACCATAGGTATCCAGATGGGTTCGAATCAGAGGTATTCTGTGATTAGCTATGTAGCTCATACTTTGCTCATTGATCTCACCTTCTCCGGTAGCAACAATACCGGCCAGCGGAGATTGGTCGAGATCATTTACCTGAGATAACAGATCAATCTTATGCAGCGCGCTATTCACCCTATCAGCTCCGACCACCAATAGAATATTTTTCGAGGCTTTAACCCTATTTATGTCAATTAACGATCCGGCCATGATGTCCTCGACCTGCCTTTCAATTTGATCAATATTTTGAATAACAGTGCCATTGATTGCTTCACAAATGGTACTAATGATCGGGTAGGCCAAGGCTTCATCATATGGCATTACGCCTAAAAGAGGTAGTTGCATATGCGAGAGCTTTTCACCCACATAATGTCTGATTTTATCCAGTTTTTCGGGTATAACCTTGTTAACAATAACACCGAGTATGGGAACCTGCTGCTCTCTAAACATGGCCATGCTCACATTCAATCGATCGATGGTGCTCCCAATACCGCCTTCGACAATCATGATGACCGCTGCTTCTACCATCTTCGCTACATCTGCATTGGATAAATCAACAATGCTGCCCACCCCAGGATGACCTGTTCCTTCATAAATGACAAAATCATGTGCATTACAAAGTTGCTGCTCGGCGTGTCTGATTGCCTCTCTAAAGTGAAATTGCGTGGGATCATCTAAATAAGCAGTCGTCGTACCTCCACCAAGAATAACCGGCGAATGTAACCTGGGGTCTAACTCAAATCCGAGTAGATCAGCAAATAGCAGGGTATCTTTGTCCACTCTTATATTTTCTAAGTCGAGATATCTTTGGCCGACCGGTTTACAATAGCCGATATTAATGCCTTTTCTTTTAAAAACTGAAGCTAGACCTAGGGTGCTGGTTGTTTTACCTACATGCTGATTGGTCGCTGCCACATAGAGGCTTTTGACTTTCATGGAATCAAAGTAATAAAATTTTCATGCGTCACTAACTAAAAAAATGCCCCATCCAAAAACTCAATGAGTTTCTGAATGAGGCAAGCTCTATGTGCTGTGAGAGAAGGATTCGAACCTCCACGAGGTGGTTAGCTGATGCGCAAAACTGAAGTGGTCAACCCTAGTTCCGATTACTCGGAGCATTACGCAATGTTTTATCCCTTACCCTCACCCCCGAGACAGGAGGGCACGTCTACCGGTTTCGTCATCTCACAATTTTATAACATTGATTAGTTCCTTTTACTAATCCAGTACAAATATAAAATATAGTCTCATTTCATGCAAATATTGTATAAAAATACTCAAATAAAGATGTATTTGTTAACATATGGGTCGATATGATACTAATAATGCAATTTGCTTTTTGTGACGCCTAATATTTTAGGAATATCTCAATGAATCATCAAAGTTATTATGCATTTTTATCTGCAAACGCTATAGATGTTGCCATTTTCAATACGATCGATACTATTTGTCGCCTGTAGTATAGTTTGCCTGGCATGTCTTGTGGAAGAAGTGGGAGGCAATCAGACGCAAAAGAAAAAAATTTGTGGCCTTACTTTGGTAGCGCCGCCCAAACCTTTTGCTAGTGACCCAATGCAACCACTATTAGATATCCATTGCAACTGGATTGCAGTGGTACCCTATGGCTTCACACCGATGGGCAGACCTGAAGTAAGATATGGATCAAATCATCAGTGGTGGGGAGAAAGTCCCGATGGCGTAAGAAAGACAATTTCACTTGCCCAACAGGTAAACCTGAAAACCATGTTAAAGCCTCAAGTTTGGAGTCATGGCTGGTGGACAGGAGATTACAATTTTGAGACGGAGCAAGATTGGTTGAAATGGGAAAATGATTATGAAGCATATATCCTCTTTTATGCAGAATTAGCTGACTCTCTGAATGTCGACTTGTTTTGTCTGGGAACTGAGTTTAAAATGGCTGTAAAGTCCAGGCCGCAATTCTGGTTGGATTTGATTGTTAAGGTCAGAGATCGATATCAAGGTCCATTAACTTATGCAGCTAATTGGGACAACTTTAGTCAAATACCTTTTTGGGACAAACTGGACTTTATAGGAATCAATGCCTACTTTCCTTTAACCGATGCAAAGGATCCCGGTTTAATGCAATTGAAGAAAGCCTGGAAGAAACCTGTAAGGGAAATTCGTGCTTGCCACCAAAAGCATAACAAACCGGTAATTTTTACGGAATACGGCTACCTTAGTGTCGATGGTCCGGCACACAATACCTGGGAACTTGAACATAATCTGCCGGACCTCAATGAAAATCAATCGGCTCAAGCCTCTGCTATTGATGCACTACACCACGTTTTTGCGCGAGAGCCATACTGGCAGGGAGGATTCTTATGGAAATGGTATCCCGGTATGCAGGGACATGAGGGCCACCCCAAAAAAGATTATACCCCACAAGGAAAAAAAGCGGAGAAAATTCTTGCCCAATGGTTTCTCGCACAATCCAATTGAATCTACACGATAGTTAAATTTCTATGCGAGTCTTTACGACAGTAAATCAGCTTCAACTCTTTTTAAGTGAAAGGAGGAGCAAAAGAAAATCCATTGCATTTGTACCAACACTCGGAGCGCTCCATCGCGGTCATCTAGAACTTATGGCCCATGGTAAAGATCGAGCGGATATCGTTGTCGCAAGCATCTTTGTCAATCCTTCGCAATTCAATGAAGTCAAAGATTTGGAAAAATATCCTCGTCCTCTGGCACATGACATTCATCTCCTATGTACCAATGCCGTGGATGTTTTATTCTTGCCTCCGGAAGGGGAGATTTATCCCGAAAACATGGTCATTGAGAGTCCTGTTGATATCTCTGAGCTAGCCAGTGTTATGGAAGGACCCCGTCGTCCTGGCCACTTTGAGGGTGTCGTCACTGTTGTGAAGAGACTTCTTGATATTGTGCAACCGGATTTTCTCATCATGGGTCAGAAGGATTATCAACAACAGGCTATCGTTGGGATGATGATTCGGAAGTTAGAAATACCCACGAAATTAATTGTGCATCCTACTGAGCGCGATGCTGATGGTCTGGCACTGAGCTCTCGTAATGCCCGGATTGAGGAAGCAATGAGACCCAGGGCCAACACCCTATTTCTTACCTTACGCCATGCATTAGATCTAATGCAGACTCATAGCCCCGAGGAAATAATCCGGAAATGCAGTGAAATGATCAAAAATCAAGGTTTCAGGTTAGAGTACTTTAGCATCGTAGATGGTGAGACGTTACAATCGGTGCGGACCTGGGCAGATCATCACTCGGTGGTGGCTTGTGTGGCTGCGTGGTTGGGTGATGTACGCCTGATTGATAACCTTCCATTAAAATAAACCCAGAAACGTTATTGCGTGCATATTGGTCGATCAAATTTGCACGAATGATATGTGTATCATTAATTCATCGTACTGATTTATTCATCATAAACAATAAAGTAATGAAACATAATATCCCTGCTAAGGCGCGTTACGCTGAAAAATTAAATTCTAACTTTGACTTTATGCAAAACCTGACATATCTATTGTTTTTGGTGTGCCTTTCCTTTTATGGTAGTTCCTGCCAAATGGTTACATGCGGTCCGGACAAGGAGGCATTTCTAACCAAGTACAGCAAATTTATCGATAAAGTTGACCGGGCGGATCTCGATGCATCTGACAGTAACTGGGAGAAATATGACCAGTCGTTCAAACATTACATTGAAGACTGCTACGATCTGTACGAGGATGAGATGAGCACCCGGGAAAGGCGTCAATTTTGGATGAAAACACTCAAATACTATTCAACACGTTACGGTGAAAGCATGCTTAATGAGTTTTCAAAGGATGCGATTAGTAATGATGTCAAAGAAAATATTGAAGAGGTTTTAGATGCTACAGGGCGAGATTTGGAAGACTTTGTTAACAAAAACATGGGTGAAATCGAGAACCTCGTAAGAGATATCGGTAAAGATATTGAGGATTGGGCTTCTAAAATGAAAGAGATTTTCGAACAGTAATCCAATGTATGACATTATCCTAAGTTTTATTACTGCTTTTACCTTGACTTACTTTGCCATCCCTTCGATCATTAATATAGCGGCGAAGAAAAATCTGGTGGACTTACCGGGTGAGCGACGGGCACACTCTACTCCGACCCCATCTCTGGGAGGAATTGCAATCTTTGCCGGAGTTATATTCAGCATTGTGCTTTGGACTCCCTTTAATGTATTTGGTGACTTGCAATATGTACTCTGTGCATTTATTATCGTATTTCTCATCGGTGCCAAGGACGATATTCTACCCATGGCCCCCTGGAGAAAGCTCTCGGGCGAAATATTTGCCGCTGGTATACTGGTTCTTAAATCCAATGTCAAGCTCACTAGTTTATATGGCATATTTGGCATTTATGAGATTCCTGACCTCGTGAGTATACCATTGTCGATTTTCGTGATTATGGTAATTATTAATGCCTTTAATCTGATTGATGGAATTAATGGTCTATCAGGTAGTATCAGTACCTTGATCACTCTGGTCTTAGGTACCTGGTTTTTCCTAATAGGACATGTGGAACTGGCTATAGTGGCCTTTGCATTGGCTGGATCTACAATCGCTTTTCTCAAGTACAATTTTACTCCGGCACGAATCTTTATGGGAGACACAGGTGCACTTTTGGTGGGACTTATATGCGCTATTCTCACCATTAAATTCATTGAAGTCCATAAATCGATCGAGGGTTCCGTCTATGCCATCAATGCGGTTCCGGCTGTGGCCATTGGCATCTTAATTCTTCCCCTATTTGATACCTTGCGGGTTTTCATTACTCGTATTTTAAAAGGTAAATCACCGCTGTCCGCTGATCGCAACCATATTCACCATCTTTTAATAGACTGTGGCCTAAGTCACATGCAGGCCACTGGTGTACTGGTATTTGTGAACATGCTTTTCATTTATGCCGTCTTTGTACTACAAAACCTTGGCACATTAAGGTTACTCATTGTGATTTTAATATCGGCAATGTCATTAACAGGAATTCTAATTTATCTACGCAACAAAGTGAAACGAAAAGTTCAAATTTAATATGGAATGGCTTGCTGTTTTTTTGGGTGGAGGATTAGGAAGCCTGGCACGCTTTGGCATCGCCAAGGTATTACAGCAACGGCATTGGGATTTTGCCTGGGCTACTCTTCTGGCAAATGTCATTAGCTGTGTGATCCTGGGCATATTGATCACCAACCTGACTAAATCTGCTCCGGCTGTTCGGATTTTTTGGATTGTTGGATTTTGTGGAGGATTTAGCACCTTTTCCACATTCACGGCAGAAACATTTCAATTCTTTCAGTCGGGTAATTACCTGTATGGAGCCGTCAATATTATCGCCAGCCTGGTGGTTTGCCTGATCGGTCTGTTCATTGGCTTACGCATTGCGACCGACCTTATTTAACCGTGTGGCCAGCCAGGTGTCATAAAAAACGAATGGCGATCATCCTCACTACCGCTGGATATCAGGTGGCCAATGTGAGCATGATTTTCACTCTGACATCCTCCGTGAGTTCAACTTCATCTCCTGACTGAACATCCTTTACAATAATATCATTTGCCAACACTTCATCCTTTATGTAGTCACCAAATAGCGATACAGCGTTTCGTACTTGATCCTGAGCCCCGAGACTCACGATAATTCGATCTGTCACGTTAAAATCCAACTGTTTTCTCAAATTCTGGATACGATTCACCAGCTCCCTGGCTGTGCCTTCAGCCAGCAATTCATCATCCAGTGAAATATCCAGAGCCACTGTGAGTTCACCATCCGTCGCGACTTGCCATCCCGGTATGTCTTCCGAACTAATTACAACATCATCAAGTAATAGCTCGATGGTCTTATCAGCCAATTCAAGAGAAATTACCCCTTCTTTTTCTAAAACCGTGATCTCGTCTTCTTTTAAATTCTGAATTTTTAGATTGGCTTCTTTCATCAAAGGTCCCAACCGTTTACCCAAGGTTTTAAAATTAGGTTTGACCTTCTTTTTGATCAAGCCGGAGGTATCGGTAATATACTCGATATCTTTAATGTTTACTTCCGAGAGGATCAAATCCTTGACACCTTCGATTTGTTTTTTAAAAGATGTATCCAGGATAGGGAGCAACACTCGTTTTAAAGGCTGGCGGACACGTATATTTTCTTTTTTGCGCAAAGACAGGATTAGAGATGAGATCCGTTGTGCATACCCCATCTTAATTTCCAGATCAGGTTGACGCATTTGATCTTCCGATATTGGAAACCGGGTTAAGTGTACAGATGAACTCGCTTCTTTGCCACTTGCATCATTTAGATTGAGATAAAGCCAATCGGCAAAAAAAGGTGATACCGGTGCTATTAACTTAGCCACCGTGTTGAGGCAGGTATACAGTGTTTGGTAGGCCGCAATCTTATCCTTACTATAGTCCCCTTTCCAAAAACGTCTGCGGCTTAATCTTACATACCAATTGCTCAAATGATCGTTGACAAAATCCTGAATTTTCCTTACCGCATTGGTTGGTTCATAATTGGAATATTCTTCATTGACCTCGAAGATAAGGGTGTGCAGAACCGATAATATCCAACCATCTATTTCAGGCCGGTCATTGAGATCTACTTCTTCTTCGCTATAGATAAACCCATCTATGTTGGCATATAGGGCAAAAAAGGCATAGGTATTAAATAAGGTTCCAAAAAACTTTCTCTGCACTTCTGCGATTCCCTCAATATCAAACTTAAGGTTATCCCAGGGCTGAGCATTGGATATCATATACCATCTGGTGGCATCAGCTCCATAATTTGCGAGGGTTTCAAATGGTTCTACCGTGTTGCCCAGTCTTTTAGACATTTTTCGTCCCTCGCGGTCAAGCACCAGGCCATTCGAAACGACATTTTTAAAAGCCACGCTGTCAAAGGCCATTACCGCGATAGCATGCAAAGTAAAAAACCAGCCTCTGGTTTGATCAACTCCTTCGGCAATAAAATCAGCCGGAAAATTCTGTTGAAAAATCTCCTGATTTTCAAAGGGATAATGCCATTGTGCATAGGGCATAGATCCACTATCAAACCAGACATCGATCAAATCCGTCTCCCGGTGCATGACCTGGCCGTCAGGCGCAACCAGTATGATCCCATCAATGTATGGCCGATGCAGGTCCTGCGGTATTTGTTGATTCAGTCCGAGCTTCTCATTAGCCAGATCTAGTTCCTGCTGAAGTTCTTCCATAGATCCGATGCATTTTTCGAATTGAGCATCGGCACTTCGCCATATTGGTAGAGGAATGCCCCAGAATCTTGATCTGGACAAATTCCAATCCTGTAAATTCTCCAACCAATGACCAAAACGTTTCTCACCGGTATGTTCAGGTTTCCAATTGATGGTTTTATTTAATTCAACCATTCGCTCTTTAGCTACTGTGGATTTAATGAACCAACTATCAAGCGGATAGTATAATACAGGCTTGTCCGTACGCCAACAATGGGGATAATTATGGCTGTACTTCTGAACATTAAAAGCCTTATTTTCCTTTTTCAGCAACACGGTGATGTCAATATCGACATTTTCATAATTCGGATCATCGGTATAGTTCTTTACGTACCTGCCGGCAAAAATGCCCGCTCCCTCAGTGAATTTACCTTGTGAATCTACCAGAGTAAGGGAACCGATACCATATTTCTTTGCCACACGCATGTCATCTGCCCCAAAAGAAGGTGCAATATGAACAATTCCGGTACCGTCTTCCGTGCTTACGAAATCGCCCAGTACAACTTTGAAGGCGTCACCATCCTCCGGCTGTGAAAAGGGCAAGAGTTGAAAATATGCGATTCCTTCAAGGTCACTGCCCTGATACCTTCCGGTGATCTTAAAAGGGATTGACTTATCCGTTGCCTCATAATGTGTGATATCTTCAGCCAGGTCTTCGTCGTTAAACCAGTGTCCGACCAGCTTTTCTGCCAGGATCAACTGCACGGGCAACTTCGTGTATGGATTGTAGGTGGCAATCCTTACGTAATCAATTTTTGCTCCGGCTGCCAGTGCTGTATTTGAAGGTAAGGTCCAGGGCGTCGTGGTCCACGCGAGAAAATAAACCCGGTCATTAGCACCCAGACCGTCAAAGAGAAAATCTGAGATTTCATCCTTAACCACCTCAAATTGCGCCACGGCGGAAATATCTTTGACATCTTTGTAGGCACCCGGCATATTGAGTTCATGTGAACTCAGTCCGGTCCCAGCTGCTGGGGAATAGGGTTGAATAGTAAAACCTTTGTATAAAAGGTCTTTTTCATACAGAATCTTGAGCAAGCTCCAAACCGACTCGATATAGGAATTCTCAAATGTAATATATGGATGTTCAAGATCAACCCAATATCCCATTTTACGGGTTAAATCATCCCAAAGATCTTTGAATCGCATCACGGTCTTTCGACATTCTGCATTATACTCGGCAACAGATATTTTTTTGCCAATATCATCCTTGGTGATCCCAAGTTCTTTCTCAACCGCTATTTCAATGGGTAGGCCATGCGTATCCCACCCACCTTTTCGCAACACCAATTTACCCAACATGGTATGATAGCGACAGAAGAGATCCTTGACCGTACGTGAGATAACGTGATGGATGCCCGGCTTACCGTTGGCGGAAGGAGGCCCTTCATAAAATACGTACGACTCCTTTCGTTCATCAGCATTTATGCTTTGCTCAAAAATTCGATGGGCCTCCCAAAATGCGGATATCTCTTTATCTATGGCTGGCAGATCAAGTCTCTTATAGGTCCTGTATCTCATTGGTCTAAACCTTCATTATTCCAAGATGACAAATGACCACTACTTGAGTGCGGATAAATTGTCATCTGAGTCTGTGATTAACAAAATTGGCTGCAAAGATAATAGTTAGTTTGGCAGATTAGCAGCATCGGGCATAACGAGTCCCAGCAATCGTCACCGGCAAATTTTCCAAATGCGGAAAAAATCTAAATCTTGTTCTTGAGCCGGATAATCTTAAACATAATATTTGCCGATATATATTAAGTTCTGCCTTACTTAGTAATAAGGTCTTAAAATGCCCGATGTTCCGAGGTAAGGGAGGTAATTGTAATCTTACTGTACAATCCGGAGCCAATGATTTTATTGGAATATTCGGGAATTCACCAAAATTATTTATTAGATTTACTTGGCAAGGTCGTAAAAAAGCGACCATGAGGTCATATATCCGTAGAAGAATTCAGAACCCGTTGACCCATTTGGCAATCGACGATCTAGTAGTTGCTTCGTTTAGAAACATTTCGGCAAAAATTCATTCCAAACCCCGAAAAAGTCTTCCCGTAAGCATTGTGTGACATACGGTTAGTCACATAGACAATGACCTTTACTTTTTATTAATAAACTGTGGCATTGCAGCCCTTGCATGCTATGATTTGCATAGGTCTAATCATGGCATCTGTGAGTTGGTCTTTGTACCCTTACTCCACACACCGGATGTAAGGCTCAACTGGTATTGCCCTGCAAATAATAATTTCTAACAAAAATGTTTTCACGTCATGATCGAAAGAAAAACAATTAAACAAAGTCAACTTACAAGTGCGAATTCGGGTCGGCTACTAAAAGTGAGTTGCATCACTTTTAGAAAAAGACTCTTGGTTCAGTGTTGCATGATGTTATTGGTAACCTTGGTATTTACCGCAACATCGTACGGACAAATTCCTTCTCCCATTGTAAGTTTTGAGGGACACTCAGGTATTCTGATACCGCGACTTGGTACCGAGGCAATTGCCACGATTCCCAATCCAGTCGATGGACTTTTGGTATATGACACTGATCTTAATCATTTTTGTTTTTATAGTAGCAAATCAGCCAGCTGGCGTAGACTGAGTGTGGTGGAGAACCCGGTCGTGATAGATTCTGAGACCAAAATCTCTGGTGCACGTGAGATCAATCTGGCTCCGCACGAGCCTTCCTTTCAATCCGAATGGAATGTACAAGGAAACATCGGTGCCAATAATTACTCGGATGATCCTCCATTAATGGGTACTACGGATGCATTCCCGGTAGTATTTATCACCGACGATCAGGAAAGAATGCGGATTTTGGCCGATGGGAATATCACCATCGTACGAAGTGTAGAAATCGGTGAAGATCTGACTGTGAAGCAGAATGTCGATCTCAACACGGTAGGAGGCGAAACAAACAATAATGGTCCATTCACTGTGACGAATGAGAGTCCAACTTTGCTCTCGGGAAAGCTCACCGTCGACAAAAAGACCCAGTTAAATCTGGGTTTGGAAGTGTTTGGGTCAACTACATTACACGGCAACTTTACCGTGGCCAATAATTTTCCATCCTTATTGACCGGACAGACCACCATTTCCGATTTGACGCAGTCAGACAGTGCCCAGACGTCAGACGGGGCCTTAGTCGTGGCTGGTGGGACAGGAATCGGGAAAAACCTAAACGTGGGAGGAGATCTTGCCATCAAGGGAAGTGCAGCTTTTGGTGGACCGGTGAATTTTGCTAGTCCAGTGACGATTTCCGCTCAAGAAGAATCAACCGGTACAAACGATGGAGCTTTGATTGTTGCAGGAGGGGTTGGCATAGGAAAGAGACTCAATGTCGGCGGTGCCACAGCATTGGCAAGCACCCTGGATGTGACCGGAGACTTTAGGATAAACACCGATAAGTTTACCACATTGGCAGCAAGCGGGAATACCAGTATTGCCGGGACGCTAGGAGTAATGGGAAATTTCGCCGTAAACACTAATAAATTTAACGTGGATGCTTCTAATGGAAATACCCTTATTGCGGGTACGCTCGGGGTCACAGGAGCTACGACGTTAAACAATACTTTGAATCTTACTGCGACTGTTTCAAAACCAAGTGGTGCTAATCCCCTCACTCAACCGAGCCACCATATCGCCAATTTCGTTAACACTGCCGATGGTAACGGAATTTCAATTAAGGTGGGAGCTGCTACACCACACAACAATAATAACTTCATTACTTTCTACAACAATGGCGGCGGTACAGTTGGACGGATTGAGGGCGAAGATGGGGATGCTGACTATGGGAGAAACCGGGAATACCAGGATGCTTTAGCTTTCGCTGCAGTCGATATTGCCTTTGCAACTTTGGATATTGTCATTGCTGGTCTTGAGTCTTTGCAAGCGGGGGTCGACTTTGGAGCCGCCTTGGGCTCTTCCACCGCCTGTGCTGGTTTAGGCGTCTGCGTCACAGCCCCGATACCTTCACTGATCATTAGTGGTGCTTTGAATGTGATATTGAAGATTGCCAATGCTGTGTCACTTGGTGGCAACCTCGCCTCGGCCATTGCAAACCAAGTAGTCACAGTTAATACACATGAAGCTTTGAAAGGAATCACCTTCGCTTCCGGGGCAGAAGATTATGCTGAATATCTACCAAAGCTGGATCCAAATGAGTTTTTCTCACCTGGTGACATTGTAGCAGTTAAGAATGGGCATATCACCAAAGATACCCGCAATGCAGATATGGTCATGTTAATATCCTTTAACCCAGCAGTCCTAGGTGGCTTACCTGCTGAAGAAGATGTTGCAAAATTTGAAAAAGTCGCCTTTATGGGTCAAGTACCTACCAAAGTTCTGGGTGAAGTGAAACCAGGTGACTATATTTTACCTAGTGGATTTCACAACGGAACGGGAATCGCCAAAAGCCCCGATCAAATGAAGCCGGAGGACTACCAAAAAATCGTCGGTGTTTCCTGGGCTGCTCAGGACAAAGACTCGGTTGGTTTTGTGAAAACTGCCATTGGTCTTAATACCAATGACATCGCTCATTTTGTACAAAAGCAAGCTGAGAAAATTGAAGATTTGGAAGGCCAACTTATCAGCATCAATGAAAACCTTGCACGCCTTGTTCCTGGTTATGCTGAGGCAACCAACTCTAACGTTCGCTATGATGATCACGAAGGCCACGATCATGAGCCTATAGAAACATCTCCATCATCAGAAGGCATCTACGATTCATACTTAACCCAGGCAACCGCAGAACAGATTGTCTACACTCCGGTGGAGCGAAAACACCTGGACGAAGCCTTTGCATTGGCGGAAGAGTTGTCTGTCAAAGCCTATAACGAAGCTGGGCTCGATATCAATGATCATCCATTTTGGAAAAGGATTTATTCGGAGCCAGGATACAAAGAAGAGGTATTTGCTGAAATAAAGGAAGAAATAAAGCACTCGATGCATATTCATCAAAAAGTGGATCGTAACATTTTACAGAAGGGTCATTAGAATTTGATAATTCCATTGCTTCATCAAGCTGCGCTATCAAAACTTGCGTTCCTTGGTTAAATACTTAATCGCCTGGTTTTCAGCAACTATAGCAAGCTTCTTTAAATATCAGAATTCGATGAAAAATCATAGACTTTCCTATCATAACTGGCCTTTCCCAGAAAAATTGCTAATCCTGCTGTTTGTGCTATTTCTATCGCCCAATCTTTTCTCGCAGCAGATCACAGTGCTGCCTGAAAACGGTAGTTACTCGGAAGAAATAAGTCCCCAGGGTAATCTCCTCTTCCAAAGATACTTTTATCTTATTACCCCAGCGGAGATGGCTGCTTCGGGGTTCTCATCCGGGATGGATGTAAACTCTCTTGGGTTCACCATTGCAGCCATTGAAGGTGATACAGCAAGAGGAAAGTATGAGATTTATCTGCAAAACACGAATGATGATGCCAGTCGACTCGATACATCATGGACCTACGTATCAAGTGCTACCAATAGTTTTGACACTACCGGATTATCGATCGGGACATATGAATGGCAAGTTCAAACGGTTTGCATGGCCGGAATGTCATCTTATTCCGGATCAAGTGAATTTGCCCCTCAGGATACTTTGGAATGCAATCGTCCGGCAGATCTGACTACATTGGATGTAAATACGACCTCGGCTACTTTTAGCTGGACTGCCCCCTATTCCTTCAACTTTGTGGATTACACGGTTGAGTATAGAATCTCCAATGCCGGAGCATGGACTTCAGTTTCAGCTAGTGATACTTTCTATATGGCAGCCGGGCTCGCCCCAGATACGTCTTACCAATGGCGGGTTCGCACGAATTGTACAGGAGGTGCCTCTGCCTTTACCGCCGCTTCCTTCTCGACCTTAGCCCCGGATCTCTGTAATGAACCCAGCGCTTTGTCCGTTGGATTGACGGATGATACTTCCAGTGTCCTATCCTGGACCGAAGCTACCGGTGCAGACTATTATTTAATTCAATACCGCAGAGTGGGAACCTCCCCTTGGGATTTTGATCTCTCTTTTACCGACACAGCAAGAATCACTGGTTTGAAAGCCGGAACTTTATACGAGTGGCGCATCAAAACGGTGTGCAGTATGGGTGAAGGAATGTTTGTCTTGGGTAGCAACTTTACGACGTCCGGAGCGACCGTTTGCTATTCTCCTCAAGATCAGAAGGCCAATGTCATCAATGACAGCAGCGCTGTTTTACATTGGAATGCCGTGCCTGGGGCAATATCCTATAACCTAAGATACCGGCTGAGAAATTCAATTCCTTGGGACAGTGTCATTACTCCAATGGATTTAGTCCATAACGATAGCATCACTATACCGGACACCATCGGAGCTTTCCAAATTAATTTTGATGGCATGGGAATCTCCACTTTCAACTATACTGGAGAAGGTTTGTATGTTGCCTGGCAGTATACCGGAAAGTCAGGTCCCGTGACGACAGCTAATAGTGTCCTGGCTACCTCCAGAAATTATAATATAAAGGATAAAAATGGATTGGATTCCATCACATTTGTTTTGGGTCTGGCTGCGCGAAACAGTGAGGCTGCCACAGCACATGAGAATGTGCTCCTCGCCACCAATCTAAGACCACAGACCAGATTGGGATCTCCTGATCTGAAAGACAGTGTGGAAGTAGTCGTAGTACATGCCCAGGGGTATCATGCTCTCAACTTTGGGGATACGGCCCGGATTGCAACTGTAGTAAAAAACCTGGCATCTAAAGACAAAACTTACATCGTGAAATTGCGTGTTCGAGATCAAGCCAGTAATCTCCTATATTCAGCTGATTCAAGTCTGTCAATTCTGGCGAATAGTGACACACTTGTCCGATTTGATGGGTGGATTCCCACCGTTGAAGGGACAGATTCGATTATTGTTTCCATTGATCCCGAAGGCGCAGAAAATGTGCTAGATAATAATCGTAGTTTTTATTTACAAAGGGTCAACACACTTACCATGGCCTATGATGACGGTTCTGATGCGGTGACCAGTACCGGATTTGGAACAGGAAGTGGCTTAATCTTAACCCGATATCAAATGGCTGGTTGTGGAAATGTGAATGCAGCGCGGATCTACTTGGATGTTACGTGTACAGGAAAGCCTGTTTATGCCGTGATAATGGATGGTTCTGGAACCTTGATTGATTCTTCCGATGTTTTTACACCGGATTCAACCCAGGTCAATAAATACCACACATTTTACTTTCCTGAAAGTCCCTTCTTCGACAGCAGCACCTTCTACATTGGTCTGGCTCAAATGGCTTCGGCGATGCCCTACAATCCAGTTGGTGTGCAATGGGAGACCACAGAAATACGCGATTCGGCCTATTATAGGGCGGCCATTGATGGTACTGGGCTAACAAACCAACCTTATCCTGGTCGATTAATGATAAGAGCAGAACTAGTGCCGGGCAGAACGCTTCCTGTAATCCTCGGAGATAAGTCCTTATGTTTGGCTGAGACAGACACTTTATCTGTTGGGAGCAAAAATACCCGGTTTGCCAATCAGGTTATTGACGTAAGTTCGGAATATGGCAGTGTTGACTTTAGTGCTAGGCAGGCGTTAGGTCCACCGGATTTGTATCCAGACCATAGTTTAAGTACGCGACAGTGGATAAGCGAAAGTAGTGATGGTCAGCGAGAACACATTGTTTTAGGCTTCCCTAATCCTGGGCCAATCAACTTTATTGACATTTACGAGACCTTCAACGTGGGTGCTGTTGATACAGTTTACGTCAAAAATCCAGGAAGTGGCCTGTTTGAAGTTGTATATATGGATACTGCCTCTTTAGGAGATACGGTAGCAATGATACATCATATTTCCTTTGATACGACTACATTTGATGTGTCAGAAATCCGTATTGCCGTAGCGTCTGATTCCGTCGCTGGTTTTAATGGAATCGATGCCGTTGGCATCGGATTGGAGAGTGATACTTCGAATTTTGTCAGCTATCTCTGGTCTACCTCAGCAACAACCCCTTCGATCCTCATTTCGACTGCCGGCACTTATGCCGTGACGGTTACGGATGCGCTCGGATGTGAATATGCAGATAGTATCACCGTGACTACCCCCAGTCAAACACCACCAATAATCGCGATCAAAGGTTCTGCCGCTACCGATACAACCTTCTGCAGTGGAGGGATGGTTGTGCTAAAATCTGACCAACC
>JABDLW010000597.1 GCA_013001805.1 Saprospiraceae bacterium
CTTCTGGACTTCTTTCATTACGGTCCCAAGGTGAGCCATTGCCAACACCTATATAAACCAGGTTGAGTTCAGGATCGTAGACAATGGCATCCCAAACAGTTCCTCCACCACCCATTTTCCACCATTCACCAGTCCATGTTTTTGCCGCCTCTGCCAAATCGGCATTGGGTTGCTCTTCAGCGGGATTTCCGGGAACAGTATAAAATCTCCATACCTGTTCACCTGTCTGCGAATTGTATGCAGTCACAAAGCCTCGTGCGTCATATTCTGCACCGCCGTTACCTATGATCACATTTCCTTTGACTATCCTGGGAGCCCCTGTTATTGTATAAGTCCTATCAGTAGGAACGGTCATCACTTCCCAATTTACGGTGCCGCTGGCCGCATCGAGAGAAATTAGTCGGCCATCCAGGGCGCCAAAAAAAACATCTCCTTTGTACAAAGCAACTCCTCGGTTGACAACATCACAACAGGCTTTTTCTGCATAAGACCGGTCCACTTCAGGGTTGAATTGCCAGATAATTTCTCCTTTTCTAGCGTCAATTGCATAAACGACAGACCATGGCCCGGTAATGAACATGATTCCATCGACTACTATTGGTGTCGACTCGAATCCTCGTACTACACCCAGTTCAATGGCCCAGGCGAGATCCAATTGATCCAGGTTATCTTTTTTGATTTGATCAAGAGTGCTGTATCTGTCTTCACTATAGGTCTGACCATAGGTTATCCAATCTTCGGAATCATTGGAAGCCTTACGCAGGTAATCATCATCTATGGCACCGGTGACATCAGCAATGTGTTCAGGTGATCCTTTTTCAGGTATATTTTGACAAGAGAAAAAAAGTAGGAAAGTTAAAGTGAGGGTAGTGTAAATTGATCGCATCACATATTTGTATTTATAAAGGGAAAGTACCGATTACGCTGCACAATAACGAAATAGTGCTCTAATTTTATTTGACGTGACATTGCATTTGGAGGGTGCACTTTATCGCTCTTGGATTGTCCATCAAGGTTTCCAATTCTGGGAAAAATTAAGTATTTGACAATCTAAAAACTAGGTCTTTTTATGTAGAAGGAAGTTCAAAAAAGTTGACATTTTTTATCTCAAATCCTCTGCTCGATTTACTCCTTAAGGAACGACTACAACCTTTCCCTTAACTTCCCGGTTCATAATAGCATTCAGGGCAATGGGCACTTCTTCAAGGCTGTATTTCTTGGATATAAAAGGTTTTATCTTCCCTTCCTGATACCATTGCATGAGCTGCATGATATTGGCCATATTTGCACCAGGGTCTTTTTGAGTAAATGCACCCCAAAATACACCTCTGATATCGCAGCCCTTCAAGAGGGGGAGATTCAAAGGTATTTTAGGAATATCTCCAGCTGCAAACCCAACGACGAGATAACGCCCTTTCCATCCGGTAGCCCTCAAGGCAGCTTCTGTGTAGGATCCTCCCACCGGATCGTATACTACATCGGCACCTTTACCGGCGGTAAGTTCTTTGAGCTGATCCTTTAGCTTGCCCTCACTGTAATTGACTACTTCATCCGCACCATATTTTTTACACAATTGCAGCTTCTCATCCGTGGATGCACAAGCAATGACTTTGGCACCCATGACTTTACCCAGTTCCACAGCAGTAAGCCCAACACCACCTGCGGCACCAAGAACCACAAGCGTTTCTCCTTCTTTTAGCTGTGCACGATCTTTGAGTGCATGGTAGGAAGTCCCATACACCATTGTAAAAGCAGCAGATTCTTCAAAACTCATTCCTGGCGGTTTGGGAAATGTGACCCTTGCATCAGCAAGTACCTCTTCGGCAAAACCGCCGTGACCTACCAGCGCAAATACTTCATCTCCCACTTTTAGGTTTTTAACGCCTTCCCCAATTGATTTAACAACGCCAGAGACATCAGAACCTGGAGAAAAGGGAAATGGAGGCTTGAATTGGTATAAACCCTGGATCATCAACGTATCGGGAAAATTTACGCTGCATGCCTTTACAGCAATGACGGCTTGACCTTTTCCTGGTCTTAAGTCGGATACCTCTTCTATAACCAGGGATTCTGGGGGACCAAATGATTTACATAAAACAGCTTTCATATGCGCGGATTGGCTTCGAAGATATGGATAAATGAAGTGCTTAAAAGTCGATAATATTGGCACTTGCAAAATTTAATTCGCGGGAACCAGAAGAATATACGGGGTTCGAAATTATGGTGTTCTACCATTGATCATTAATGACTTCTGATATTTGAAAGAATTGAGTGATTTCCATTTATTTCACTTGTTTCGTGTCAATAGTCTCAATAAAATTCTTCATTTTCAGCTCTTTATACGTTTATCTATTGCGAAACACCACTTTAACAGATTGATTGCTGAGTATGTCTTTGGCATATCAGCTTATTTTTCACCTCAAATTTTCCGCTATGAAAAAACTATTAATCTTTTTGTCAGCCGTGTTGCTATGCGGTTGGTCGTATGGCCAACAGGCGGTCACCGGCACTGTCACAGACACCGAGGGCGAGGCTTTAATCGGTGTAAACATTCTTGAAGAAGGCACTACGAATGGAACCATCACCGACCTGGATGGCACTTATTCTCTCGAAGTCGAAGATGCAGAATCGATATTGATATTCAGCTTTACTGGCATGGAAACA
>JABDLW010000626.1 GCA_013001805.1 Saprospiraceae bacterium
TCAAAGCCAGCGAGGTATAATGCATGTGCCAGCTCTCGCTCTGAATTGCTGCCCTGATCCCGGATAATGGCAGCTTTAGGTTTTGAAACATGTATGTTTCGACCGGGTATCTGACCTTTGAAGTCAGTGGGAAACTTGAAAACCAGGGGCTGCTTCTTATAATTTTCATAGCGGGCATTGGCCAATTGCACGCCGGATTGTTTTTGGTCCAGCAGCCGGGAAGTTTGGTACCAAATGTCCCTCATTTCAGATATTCTAAACTGGTGGCGATGGCCTTGATTTGTAATGGTTAGTATCCCTTCATTTATAGCATTTCCCAGGTAGTGAAAACGCAAACTCTTTTCCTTAAAGAATTCCTCGATAGTGTGATCTTTAGCTTGAATAATTATGCCACAATTTTCCGAAAAAAGTGCTTTTACGGTATCTTTCTCTTTTAAATCTGTCAGGTCTATTTCTGCACCGAGATCATTATCAGCAAAGCACAACTCCAGTAGTGTTGTTATCAAGCCTCCGGAGGAAATATCGTGACCTGCGATAATGTGCTCTTTTTTTATTAAATCCTGAATCGTATTAAATACGGTCGCAAAATAGGTGGCACTGGGAATATCAGGACATTCCCTGCCGATTTCTTTTTGAGTCTGTGCAAAGGAAGACCCACCCAATTTAAAGGCAGAGTTTGTAAAGGGTATGTAGTATATCGGGCCTTGATTTTTTTGCAGCACTGGCTCGACAATTTTCCCAATATCCGAACACTGCGCTCCGGCTGAAATGATCACCGTACCGGGGGCGATCACTTCCTGGTCTTTATACTTTTGTTTCATGGAAAGTGAATCTTTACCGGTTGGGACATTAATACCCAGTTCTATGCAAAAGTCAGAGACACTCTTTACGGCTTCATACAGCCGTGCATCTTCACCTGGATTATTGCAGGGCCACATCCAATTAGCCGATAAAGAAACGGATTTTAGACCTTTTTCCAGCGGAGCCCATACAAGATTTGTCAGGGCCTCACCGATTGCGTTGCGAGCTCCGGCTGCAGCATCAATCAACCCACTCAGCGGCGAATGTCCGATGGAAGTTGCAATGCCATAAATGCCTTCAAAATCGATGGCCATGACAGCCACATTGTTTAAAGGTAGTTGCAGCGGGCCCACACATTGTTGCTTTGCCACTTTTCCTCCAACACAGCGATCGACTTTATTGGTAAGCCAATCTTTACAGCCTACGGACTCCAGTAATAGAACAGACTCTAAATATGTTCTAATGCTTTCCTGCTGGTACTTGATTTCGGGATACGCCCTGTCAATACTCACATCATCCATAATGGTCTTAGGCGAACTGCCAAACATGTCGTGCAGATCTAGATCAATAGGCTTGATATGTTTACTGGCCGAGACAAAGGAAAAATGCTGATCACCGGTGACTTCTCCCACGATGTAGATGGGGGCGCGTTCTCGATGGGCTACCCGTTCCAGCTCAGCCACATCTTGCGGATGCATGACAAGCCCCATTCTCTCTTGTGATTCATTGCCAATGATTTCTTTAGCAGAAAGGGTAGGGTCTCCGATGGGTAATCTATCCAGTTCTATCATCCCACCCGTTGCTTCTACCAGTTCAGAGA
This sequence comes from Saprospiraceae bacterium, assembly GCA_013001805.1. Taxonomy (GTDB): domain Bacteria; phylum Bacteroidota; class Bacteroidia; order Chitinophagales; family Saprospiraceae; genus JABDMH01. The sequence goes on from JABDLW010000626.1 coordinate 1,622, forward strand.
GGCAATTGAGATGCCCACCGGCTCCATGGTCATGAATGGAAACGATGGGGTTACGATCTGATTCTACCATAGCACGCACGGTATTGGCGACTCTTTTCTGCATTTCAGGATTCGATCGTTGCACGGCATTTAACTCAATACCGGAACTGAATTCTCCTGTATCTGCAGAGGAAACAGCAGCACCTCCCATGCCGATACGGTAGTTGTCTCCACCCAGGACAACAATCTTGTCACCTTTTTCAGGCCTTTCTTTTTGGGCCTGAGCAAGTTTACCATAGCCAATGCCGCCCGCCAGCATGATGACTTTGTCGTAACCCAGCTTCCTCTGTCCTTCATCATGTTCAAAGGTTAATACAGAACCAGCGATTAATGGTTGACCAAACTTATTACCAAAATCTGAAGCACCATTAGAGGCCTTAATCAGGATATCCAATGGTGTTTGGTATAGCCAAGGTCTTGCATTCATGCCATTTTCCCAGGGTCTGTCATTACTAAGCCGGGGATAAGCCGTCATATAAACAGCTGTGCCGGCAAGTGGAATGGATCCCTGACCGCCAGCCATACGATCCCTGATCTCTCCTCCCGAACCTGTAGCTGCGCCATTAAAAGGCTCGACCGTAGTGGGAAAATTATGAGTCTCAGCTTTTAGGGAAATAACCGATTTGAAATCTGTTTTCACATAGTAATCTGGTTTATCAGCACATACGGGGGCAAATTGGGAAACCGCCGGACCCTTCATGAAAGCTACATTGTCCTGGTAAGCCGACACGATTTCGTTCGGGTTTTGTTGCGATGTTTTTTTAATTAATTTAAAAAGAGAATCTGGTTGTTCCTGTCCATCTATGACAAAAGTTCCGTTAAAAATTTTGTGACGACAATGCTCACTATTAACTTGTGAGAATCCAAAAACTTCTGAATCAGTCAGTGGTCGCCCCAGTTTTTGGGAGAGTGCTTCGAGATATTCTATTTCTTCCGTGTTGAGAGCCAGGCCTTCTTTTTTATTGTACGCGGCGATGTCACGTATTGCCTCAATTTCAGC
>JABDLW010000634.1 GCA_013001805.1 Saprospiraceae bacterium
GCAGGTATTGATGTGGCGTATTGTGCGTGGCTCTTTTGAACCTGCGAATAAGATTGCGTTTGCTCAGATTAAACCGGTGGGCTAAATCGTCAAGAGAAAGGGCTTGATTGTAGTTGTTTTCAATAAAAGATTGCACTTCTTTTATTTCGAGATCTTCATGATTTTTCTGTCCCATGAAAATAATGAAGGGACTCTGTGAGGTCCGGTCTATCTCAATCTCAAACATCTTTGACACCCAATTGGCCACCTCTTTGCCATTGTATTTCTGCACCAGATATAACAAAAGATTTAAGAAAGAATAGGATCCACCACTTGAGTAAATGCCACCATCTTCTGTAATAATTTGTTCAGGCACCATATCTACATCCGGAAACATCTGCCTAAACAAGGGAACGTAAGACCAATGGGTGGAACACTGCCTGCCACTGACCAGGCCACTGGCCGCCAGTAAAAAAGCTCCCACACAAAGACTCGCCACTTCCGCATTTTTTTGATCATGCATTTTTCTTATCCAGGGAATAAAGCGAGCATTATTTTGTAATTCCCGCTGCACATCTCCAAAAATCGTGGTAATGATAATCAGGTCGGTATTCTGGATGTCATCGACCATCCGGGTTGGTTTTATTGAAAAAATATCATCATATAATTTTGTCTCGTCAGTGATCCCGACGAGATCAAGTTTATAGAATGGATCTGCAGATCTGCCGGAGTCAATTAAATACTGGTTGACTGACGAGAAAATCTTATAGGGACCAACGATACTGCTCAAAATTGACTGGCCTGCTGGTACCAGAATGGACACGTGCATATAAAAAGCGTTTGTTCAGAGCCAAAATATGGATTAATCGTGGTAATGGCAATTTCACCCCTCTTAAATGTCTATAATACACTTTAACGCCCACAGCAGTTCAACCTATTTTTGGAGGGTAAAATTTATTTATCTAACCTAAAAAAGTACATATGACGACAGAAGAGGTAGCAAAACGACTAGTGGAATATTGCCGAAAAGGCCAATGGTTTGAGGCTCAGGAAGCACTTTATGACGAAAATTGCGAAAGTATTGAACCACCGGGCACGCAATGGGGAAGTGTTAAGGGCATGGATGCCATTAGGGAAAAGGGTAAGAAGTGGGGTGCCATGGTTGAAGAAGTGCATGGCAGTGAGATTAGTGATCCCATCGTGGCTGAGAACTACATTGCGATGAGCATGGTTTCTGACACTACCTTTAAAGGTATGGGACGGATGAAATTTGAAGAACTGGGTGTGTATGAGGTGAAAAATGGCAAGGTTACCAAAGAACAGTTCTTTTATACTCCTCCTCCTCAGCAATAGGGCCAATTTGCCAGTGATGCAACTAAAAAACTGAGGTAGTGGTGCTCCAGAAAACAGATATTTTTATGAGTACAGTTCCTATCTTTTGAAATTAAGGTGATATTTGGTCACCTCATAATAATGGCTAAAGGCACTGGACTGGGACCAGATCCCGGGTCCCTGAGCTCACAAGCGTGTGAGGATTTGTAGCGGTCACAATGCGTGATTTGCTCAAATCCTCATTTTTGATGGCAGACAAAACAAACAATCAAAATGTCAGATTAACTTGTGACTCCTTCATTAATTCACTTTTCGGTTGGTTTCTTACCCTTAGCATCACTCTTATGCTTAAATTTCACGATTTCCAATTTACCTTTTTCATTTAATCTGACTCCGGGACTCACTGGCATCGAAAGTGCCTTTTTGCTGTGTGTAGGTATATCTGGAGTAGGAAAATCAACCTTTCTCATTTTTGGGACTGAATTAATTAGGTCCACATCCTTCTTAGTTGTAAGAAAGGATTGGAATCTATCCAGCATTTGTCGTTCGGTTTGATTGAAGTCTCTCCTTTTCTTCTTTGATGAGGACTGCTCTCTAATCGGTCGCATACCAGAAGCTTTTAGACATTTTGGGAAATCATTCAAATCAATACCACGTTCTCGCAGATACTCGATGACACCTTTCTGGGCCAGAAGACAATCGATGATTGCACTGAGGTTCATCTCTGATTTAGGAGAATCTTCTGTGTGAATAATCGGATTTTCTCTGTATAAAGATACCGTGCGTATAGTTTCTCTTGTAAAGCGCTTACCAGTTAGAGACATTCCCATTGCCCTTAGTCGGAGATGATAGAGACCAGAAGATGTAGACTTAAATTTACCGGAAAAAAATCCTTTTTTTGATGATTTTAATTCAACAGTACGAATATCTCCATCTGGTGATGAAATGTCGGCATATACTCTACCATCAAGCGGAAGTTTGTATTGCTGCAAGGTTGCATACAGACCAAGTTCAGCGCCTGCCATTTTCGAAGTCTGCTCTACAGTTACATTAAAATTTAAATCGGAAAACGTTTGCACAATTACGCTGTACGGGATGATAAAATTTTCTTAATAAATCTTTATACTTCTCTGCATATTTCTTCCATTTCTTCTCGATATCCTCTCTATCTGCATGTAGTATTATCTTCCATTTTCCAGCATGCGATCCTTTTTCTTTGCCAGGGAGAGCTGGAAGAGCCAGCCGGTAGATTTGAGAACCCAGGGATGTGTGTTGAGTCACATTGCCCAAGGCGCCGTTGATCACATCACCGTTCGGTGCTACCAGGACTGCGTTAATAAAAGGTGCCAGAGGAGACAAGGTAATAACGTCGGCGTAAAGATCTGCCTCGGTAAGCTCAAATTCAATTTCATGTTTTAGTCCCATTACTAGTCTGCCACTAGGATCCACAACGATGTCGTTTTTGCTAATATCGGCCAAGATTTGTACAAAGTATTTCGTCAATCTAAATAGACGTTCATCGGCTTGCATTTCCCCGGTAATCAGCATATATTTTGAAATATTACTGAGCACTGCATCGCTGACACTTCCCTGCTGACCTAAACCGATGGCATAGATATCATTGGTCAATCCACTTAAAGCGGAATTGACTGAGGGGCTGCTTACAAACGGTGCTATATTTTCATTCCCATCAGTTAAAACAAGCATGGCAAAATTGCTGTAGGGTGTCCCTGGTATGGCCATTTCATCGGTTAGCATGTCAGCGCCCTCTATCATACCTTTACCAATAGCAGTCCATCCATCCGGAATCAGGGTAGGGTCGGCTAAGGCATTATTTATATTGGTAACTCCGCCATTGGAAAGTTGAGTGATATCAAAAAGACGGTTCTCATTAGTATCATAGTAAACCATCCCTGCTCCATCGTCTCCCCGAAGAATATCCCGTGCTGTGCCAATTGCATTTTCCAACATTTCAAATCTGGTGATAGCAGTACCATCGGTGGCATCCATACTACCAGATTTATCAAGCACAAAACACACGGCCGATTTTGGGCGCTCGACGATATCTGCACTAAAATTTACATTCCAGGTTCCTACTTGAAAGTCGCCAGGAGCAGCCGCATAATAGCCTTCGCTATCTTCGATAAATGCTTCGATCGTGGCCATGCCTGAAATACTGCCCAAGCCAGTGGTTGCGTTCAATTTAATGAAAACTTCTCCAGTTTGGAGAGCTCCATCCTGGGATTGGATAATGGCTTGATATGGTGTTATAAAGTCAGGAACCTGGAA
>JABDLW010000555.1 GCA_013001805.1 Saprospiraceae bacterium
TATATAATGTGAGAAATTACTTACGATTTGGGCAATTGGATCGAGAGCAAACAACCTTCGGTCACATCTTTCGGGATGCTGGATATGCCACCTGCATTGTAGGTAAATGGCAGTTGGGGAGAGATTCGATGAGTCCAGCGCGAGCTGGATTCGATGAACATTTTCTCTGGCAAGTAACCCAAGGACGCACTGATTCTACTGGCCGGGATACTCGATTTAGTAATCCCGTACTGGAAAAAAATGGGGAGTTGATAAAGTTTGAGAATAACGAATACGGCCCTGATCTAGTGAGTGACTTTGGTCTGGAATTCATACAAAAATCGGTCAATTCCCAGAAGCCTTTTTTCCTCTATTACCCCATGATACTAACGCATTGCCCATTTAGTGCGACTCCAGATTCTCCCTACTATTTCACAGATGACAGCACCCTTATGAGATACAAGGGTGAACCTCATTATTTTACTGACATGGTGGCTTATATGGATAAGATTATTGGGAAAATCCAGCATAAATTACAACAACTGGATGTTGATGACAACACTCTTTTGATCTTTACCGGAGACAATGGCACCGACAAACCGATCGTCTCACTATTAAATGGTCGTAAAGTAGCAGGTGCAAAGGGAGCATCAGTGGATGGCGGCACAAGGGTGCCACTTATCGTCAGTTGGCCGGGAAGAGTCAAAAATCAGGTAAATTCTGATCTGGTAGATTTTACTGATTTTCTGCCCACAATTTGCGACGCTGCCGGTATCAGCATTCCTGACTCTTTGGATATTGATGGCAAAAGTTTCTGGCCGCAGCTGCAGGGCCAGGCCGGATCACCACGCGAATGGATCTACAATTGGTATTCACGTTCAGGAAAAGTAAATGATGCTCGAATTTTTGCCCGCAATCAAGATTATAAATTGTATGCTACCGGTGAATTTTATAATGTGCCGAATGATTATCTGGAAGAAAGGTCTCTAGACTATGGTTCACTTAGCCAAGAAAAAACAGTTATTTACGATAGGTTGAAGTCCGTGATAGATCACTATGCAGGAAGACGTGCAGAGGACATCAACTTTCATGACAAGCAAGAAAACTAGTCTCCATGAAGCTATTACGATTTAGTTCAATTTTGTTAGCCCTCACTTGTTTTTTGAATTCTATTCTGCCGGGACAAGAAAAGTTACCCAATTTCATCATCATCTTTGCTGATGATTTGGGCTATGGTGATTTGGGTTGTTTTGGTAACCCCACGATACATACTCCCAATCTGGATCAGCTGGCAGCAGAAGGGCAAAAATGGACGCAATTTTATGTGGCCGATCCCGTCTGTACCCCAAGCCGTGCTGCGCTCATGACCGGCCGATATCCCATACGAAATGGCATGACCTCGCCAGTGAGGGTCGTTCTTTTTCCTGATTCGAAGGGAGGCCTTCCTCCGGACGAAATTACCATAGCTGAAGTGCTGAAGTCGAGAAACTACGCCACCGCTGCCGTGGGAAAATGGCATTTGGGACATTTACCGGAATTTTTACCTACACAACAGGGATTCGATTACTACTACGGTATTCCCTATTCAAATGATATGGACCTTATGGCGGGATCTCCCAATTATAGAAATGAGGCAAACGATCCTGACTTCCTGGCAGATACGAGAAACTATAATGTCCCTTTGCTTGAAAATGAGGTGGAAGTGGAAAGACCTTCAGATCAAAATACGATTACCAGACGATACGTTGAAAAATCAGTTGAATTTATTAAGGAGAATCAGACGCATCCTTTCTTTTTATATCTTGCTCACAATCTTCCCCACATACCGCTCTTTGCTCACCCGGAATTCATCGGTACCAGTAAAAGAGGACTTTATGGTGACGTATTGGAGGAAATTGATTGGGGCGTTGGACAAATTATAGAAACACTTAAGGATTTAAAACTGGATCAAAATACCATTGTGTTATTTACATCAGACAATGGTCCCTGGCTATCATTCCGGACACATGGAGGCTCAGCGGGGCCGCTGCGAGCAGGTAAGGGAACAAGCTTTGAGGGTGGGCAACGTGTACCAACAATCTTTTGGGGCCCGGGTCAAATTAGCCCGGGACTTATAAGTGAAATGGGGTCAACTCTCGATGTTATGCATACGTTTGCCAGTCTGGCGGGCGCAAAAATTCCATCTGATCGCAAAATGGATAGTTATGATTTGTCACCTATCCTGCGCTCAGGCAAAGGTGTAAGTCCTCGCAAACAATTTTTTTATTGGAACCGGGGAGAATTGCACGCCGCTCGTTCCGGGAAATGGAAAATTCATTTAAAACAGCGGGAACCGGTCCATTATGGCAAAGAAGTGATTCTCTCACATCCGGAGTTGTTTAATATCGAGACGGATATTTCAGAGAAGCACGAGCTTTCGGAAATGTTTCCCGAAAAGGTGGACGAACTTCTTGAATTGTGTGAGCAGCATAAAGCACACACGGCAGATGCACTACCCGATCAATTAGCAGCTAAGATTGATTGAAATTAGTTCCTGCCAGTTTATAGCCTCTAAAATATTCAAAGACGATCTTTCGAATCAGTTAGGAAGAATAGATATGAAATACCTCGGTAGTTATTTTAAGTATCTCTTCGTGTGTACCTCCATTCTTAGTTTTGCAGGGCTACAAAGTACTGTCGCACAGGAACTAGATGAAGCAGCAATAATTGCCTCCGTATTTCAAAGGATTGACTCTATAGACTCAGTGAAAGAACGAATTGTTGAACTGCAGTCAGAGGCTAATTATATTTACGACTTCGTTCCCTTTACCAAAATATTTCTTGATTCTGCTATGGCCATGGCACGAAGAGATAATCTGCCAGAAGATGAGGCAAAGATAATGCTTGACTATATGCAGTTTTATTTAGGGCGGACCTTATTTGACAGTGCCACCTGGTACTATGAGAAGGCGATGCAAATGCAGGTCTTGAGCGAAAAGCCATTTATTAGATCAGACTTTCTTGGTCAAATGGCCACTCTGCTTAAAAAGCAGGGTGACAGCAAGGGAGCCATTGACTTTTTCCTTCAAGCGTTATTGATTTTAGAAGCCCCAGCATATCAAAACAATCAGAATCAAGATGAGAAATTGGAAATAGAAAGGAGCCTGTGTGTATTGCATAATAATCTGGCCAATTTATATAAGGAGATTAAAGATTTTCCATCTGCCAATTATCACTATGACAGAGCGTACAAACTTCTTTTGGATATGGAGGAAAAAGGTTTGGCCGGTACGGTGCTAATGAATAAAGGCAGCATTTATCTGGATAGGGAGAAGTACGACACAGCATATGCGATTCAAATGGAAGCGAAAAGGCTGAAACAAGAAGGTGGAGCTAGCTTAAGATCTATTGCAATGTCCGATCTGAATATTAGTAGTGCATTGAAGGGATTGGATCGACCGGAGGAAGCCATGAAATATGTAAACCAGGCAATTGAAATTTTAAGAGAATTAGAAATACCGATTGGGTTTTCTGATGCATTGATCAATCGTGGGGCACTATTAATTGATGAAAAAAGATACCGGGAGGGAATATCCGATTGCGAGCAGGGCTTTCGCATTGCCCGGGAGGGACAATTGCTTGATCAACAAAAGAAGGCTTGTGATTGTCTTTATTCCGGGTACAAGGCTACAGGTGACTATCGCTTGGCTTTACAAAAGCACGAACTTTTGAAAACCCTGACGGATTCATTGAGAAATGATGAAAACACAAAGTATATTACTCAACTTGAAATGCAATATGCATTTGATCAGGAGGAAGAAAAGCGACTATTAAAAGAGGAGGCGGCAAGCTTACTGCAATCTGAAAAGGACAAAAGAAGTAAATGGGCACTTATTATTCTTAGCGCTTTGCTAGCGAGTTCTATTCTGGCAGGGTATCTATTTTATCGTAATTTTCAAATAAAGAAAAAAGCCGAACAATCCTTGTCGGTAAAGAATAATATTATTTCTACAGCTTTACAGGATAAAGAATTGCTTTTAAGGGAGATTCATCACCGGGTGAAAAACAATTTGCAGGTGATTTCAAGCCTATTGCGGTTGCAATCAAAATATATTGAAGATGGCGCAGCATTAGATGCCATCAGTGCGGGTCGAAGTAGAGTGCATTCTATGGCGTTATTGCATGAAAATCTATATAAAGATGGTAATCTGACCGGCATCGATATGCAGGAATATTTTGATAAGTTGATCGCCAGTCTTTTCACCACGTTGAATATTCGGGACGAGAAAATTTCGCTTGTGAAAGAAATCGCTCCGATCCAACTGGATGTCGATTCTGTGGTGCCCATCGGTCTGATTACTAACGAGCTAATTACCAATGCATTGAAGCATGCATTTACGGAGCAAGATCGCGGTATATTGACAGTCAAATTATTTGAGGATAAAGATCATTTACATTTGGTCGTGTCTGACAACGGTAAAGGCATGTCAGTAGATGTCTTTCAGCAAAAAAGTGCTTCATTCGGGCACCGTCTGATCAAAACCTTCGCAGCAAAGTTGAAGGCGGATCTGAGTGTTTCTAATGGCAATGGTACTACAGTGTCGTTTGTGATTAATGATTACCAAAAGGTGTATGAATAATGCCGAAGTGTCTGTAACCGGTTGCAGCAGTGGTAAGAATTTCACCAAACGATTACAAAAAGAGTACTAGTCCAATCAATTCTTGTGGCCCTGTAGAGGAATTTCGATCTTTCTGCACTAAAGATCAATCGCGATAAATAAGTAAATAACTGAGGTGATTTTAGCTGGCAGCGTCACCTTGCCATGGATCTTTTCTTAGAGACCGGTCAAATGCCCGGAGAGGATGTCTTTCCGGATCCAGGTCCTCTCCCTCATCCCATGGCTCAAATGCATTCCGAATATTGGCTAGTCCCGTAGTACCTAATCTGGGATGATGACGCAGTAGCACAGATTTTAAATTGTTTTGATCTATCCAGTCAAGTCCTTCCTGTGTATAATATTCGGGAGTGTAGCAAGTCGTATAAAATCGATCCGCCTGTAACCGACGAGTGGCATTGAGAAGGAAGATCTGAAAAATAGTTTCACCAAAGGCAAATCCTTCCGGCCGTTTATCCTCTGCCAAAGCACCAATCATCAAATCGATTAATTCAATGTTGTTTTGATAGGCATTTTTTAAAAGACGGACATATTCCTGATCCGAAGTTAAATCCTCAAATCGCCGGATCGCCTTTAAACCCATAGCTCGCCGAAAGGCATTGTATCGGGGAACACCTCGTTCTCTGGCCCTCAGGATATCCACTGCACCCAAATCGTAAACGGGATTTCCCGGAATACTCAGTTCCTGCATGAACCGGGGATAATTATTAAGCACCAGCTGCCCCGGGTTTTGTGTGCCAAAAGAGTAGAATAAATTGGGCAGGCCAAATTGATCAATGAATTTCCCCGATGCTGCCTGGCGAGTACTGGCAATAGGCAGATCGGTTATTTTACTACTATTTAGATCTTTGATTTGTAGTGACTCCGGCAGCAAACTATGCATGCGGTAGACTTCTACAAATTCCTGGGTTAATCCAAATGGGGAGCCATATTTTTGCGTAGAATTACCCAGGATACCACCCAATTCGGCATTGCGGACTCTGATCGTGTTTACTGTTTTCTTGTGTGCCGAAGAGTCAAACCAACTGGAAAGCAGGCCATACCAATTCGACTGAATTCCCTGATATAGTGCTTTGTTTGGATTGATCGCTGCGTTCCACTCGAGGCTATGGATTTTTGCCATGAGTGCCGCATTAATTAATCTGGCAGTATGAAATAATTGATGGTCATCCCAATTCGGATAAAACAGTTGCAAATGATCGCAAATAGCATTGTGTTCATTTACGAAAAGCGTGTGCATCATACCCAAACCTAACCACCAATTACGGACAAAACCAGTTTCTTCCACACCCTTTTTATCTTTCGGCAGCAGGCCATTGGGTAGTGTGCGGAGTTTTCCGTTTTGCCAGGAGCGTAATCTGTTTTGCGTCTCCTGATCGCTACCGTATATCTGTGAACCATCCCACCAATGGGTGCATTCATTTAAATAGGTATTCTGTCCGCAATCTTTTTTAACCCGCCAGGGATCCTGCTGGGTCTTGCCAACAAATAATTTAGTTTGCCAATATCTTGCTCGAGCCGGATCATTTGAAGGCATTGGTATCGTATGTACTTCATTGGTTGTTGTCTCACCGTAACTGATCCAGTCGTGATTTTGAAATTGTATCCAAGCCACCGATAGCATATTTAAAAACGGGACCTCCGGCATGGGCCCTTTGCGAGAAAGAAATGTAAGACTTAACTCCCTAGGATTCGGTGTCATCAAAGTGCTGTCGTCATCTGTCTTTACATCCAATGAAGTATTTCTCAGAAAACGAGTTTTGGCTGCTCCTTCCAGCGGGTTTTGCAGATCATTCCAACTGCCGTCGGCTGTGCGAAATCGGACGGCATCGCTGGTAGCTTTATGATTCTTGGCATCGATAAATCCCACTAAATGATCTCCCGGATAGGTTGATATTAGATTAAATTTGTTTAATCGGGTACGCATATAACCCAATGTCAAAATTCCTAGAAAAAGCGGTCGGCGATACCAATTAGTCCAGATTTTGTTTCGGTAGCCGGCGATTTTACCCCAACTCAACGTGATGCTATCTACTATGACATTGAGTATGTTTCCGATGGCCTGACTGATCCAATTGCAAATCCGGATCCATGTTTTCACCTGGACCGGTGGTAATGTGGCATTACCGCCTACTGCTGGAGCAGGTTTTTGTTCATCCTTAAAGAAATAAATTTCCGGTACTTGTTGATCAATTTTTGATGACACGTTTTCCTCAGACCGCTGTAACATCTCGAGCAATTCAGCGTTGTGTGGGTCCAGCTGCAGGGCTTTCCGGTAATGGCTAAGAGCAAGGTCATAGTCTTCCATCATGAAGTGGCACAATGCCTTCATGGTGACTACCTCTCTCGATTCCTCCCGTTGCTCTCCTAATATAAGAAGCGCTTCAGCAAGATTTCTTTCTTCAACGAGCGTTTTGATTTTTCGCTGGAGCAGGTGATCTTTCGTGATTGTTGGCATGTGGCTTTGTATTCTTGGCTGAGCTGCTTTCAAAATTAGGAAACATCCGTCAAAGCTCTATCACCAAAAACAGTGATTCTCCCTGGACGTTAGGGAAAGCGGCTAGGAGGTCCTGAATGGTCACTATTTCTAATATTCCTTACATTGGTCTTTAGAAATCGGACAATTAAGATATGCAGAGACCCCTAATCATGCGGAATTTAGGTGAAGTATTGGATTTCCTTCAATTAATAGAAGATGGTAAGGAAATTTCCGTTCAAGGTGCATGGGATTTGGACCAGCACTTGATACATTGTGCCCACAGTATTGAATTTGCAATGTCAGGTTACCCTTCCCGAAAACCTCTGATTTTCCAGAATACAATTGGTACTTTGGTTTTTCATTATTTTGATTGGAGGAATTATATGCGACATCCTACGAATGCATTCAACCCGGGTGAGTCAGATGAAGATATTGTGGTAGGACAATGTGGGATCGAGCGACTAAAGGAAACCATTGCTTCATTCGATGCCTGGGACGGTCCTATGCAGCGACATCGATTTTATGGTCACCTCACTAAAAAACAATATGACAAAGTAAATGCGATGCATATTGCAAATCACTTAGAGCTTGTTGAATTCTGAAGGGTGCAAATCAAAAGGTCCTTAACTTTAGTGATAAAAATGGCATCTGGGTAAAAGTAACTAGTACTTTTCAACGACGAGTCCATCTTCCGGATTCCACTTATCATATTCCATATACCGGGCTGTTTCCTCCGCCGCCTCACGCCCAAAGATCCTTTCGACAGTGTGCAAAGCACCATCAATGCCAGCCGACACTCCCGCAGTCGTGATCACTTGACCATTATCAACCCATCGCACATTTTCCAGAACCTCGGTTTCCGGTGCGATTTCTCTTAAGCGGTCGATGGCATTATGGAAAGTAGTCGCTTTTTTGCCTTGGAGTAGTCCTGCTTTCTGCAATATGAAAGCACCAGTGCAGACCGACAGAGCGACTTCCAGATCAGGAGTTATCTTCTTAACCCAATCAATAAGATCAGTATTATTAAGTAGTGGCCCAGTGGCACCTCCAGGCAACACAATAATGTCAGGTTTAGGTGCATTTGAGATTGAATATTCCGGAATAATTTTAATGAATCCCTGACTAATGATTGGCTCAGTATTTAAGGAAACAGTATAAACATTAAATGCTCCCAGATCGGTATGGGTCGCTGCAAACACTTCTCCGGGCCCACTAAAATCCAGGACTTCGACACCGTCATGAATGAAAATAGCCACATTCTTGAGGGAACTTTTCTTGATTAAATTCATATGGCAAACCGGACATTCTCCAGGCTGATCAAATAGCGTTTGATCGCATGATCCATCACCACAGGGAGGGCAGATATATTGCTGATCTTCCATCAGTTTCTGTGCCGAAATCCCCGTCAGAAACGTCATTACTATCAATACGATAAAAGATCTGGTGTAATTCATAGTCTTTAAATTTTTAAACTCATAATTTGCTCGTTGGATTCTTACCGGTCTTCCGGTGGAATTGTTTCCAACGCTTTTTTTATTGTATCAAATTTTTTGATATCCACTGACCGTGTTATTTTAACCCTCGTTGCCGGATATTTTTTCAAGTGGCTTTTCCGCCGGATTGGCCTCTTTTCAAAACCTCCGCCACAATTAGGACAGACATTGTTTAAGATGTTTGTCACGCAATCCAGGCAAAAGGTACATTCAAATGAGCAGATCATTGCATCCGTTGTTCCATTTGGCAGATCCTTTCCACAGTTTTCACAAACAGGTCTTATCTCCAGCATTTTAAGTTGTTGACCTAATATTAATATGATTTTCCTACAAATGCTCTTGATGGCATGAAAAGACATATATTTGTCCTAATATGACTGTTGACTTATAAGCACTGGTGAAAATGTCCCGGAAAATCGTTTTTCTTCTGTTTCCAAAGACACATTTACTTGACCTGGCTGGTCCTGCGCAAGTATTTTATGAAGCATCAAGAATGGGTGGAAGCAATTATCAAATCATTTACTGTGCTGCCAACCAAGCAATTGAATTCGCCCAGGGTGCTACAATTTCAACAGTGAGGCATGAAACTCTTTTCTTGCGGTCCGGGGATTTTGTATGTGTACCTGGTATTGACTTTCAAAGTTTCAAATTGGGTGAAATGGATCCGGTCATAACCACTATCCAAATTTGGTTGACGAAACAGCGGCAGCGTGGTGTATTCGTTGGCTCGATATGTTCTGGAGCATTGATTCTAGCTAAACTGGGTATTTTAGATCGTACTAAATGTACGACACACTGGAAGTGTTTGAATTATCTAAAAAAGTCATTTCCCAAATGCCGTGTTCAAGAAAAAAGGCTGTATTGTTTTGACAATGGGATTTTCACCAGTGCAGGGATGACAGCAGGTATCGATATGTCTTTGGCATTGATCGAGCAATGGGACAGTCCTTTGGTTGCCGCCCGGGTCGCCAAGGAAATGGTCATCAATGTCCGCCGACCAGAGTTGGTAGATCAGGAAAATATCTATCTTGATTATAAAAACCATTTTAATCCCGATGTTTATCGGGCCCAGGAAATCTTGAGCAACAACCTGCAAACCAAATTTACGGTAGCCGATTTAGCCGGCGAGCTGCATAAGAGCCCACGGCATTTAGCGCGATTATTTAAAGATCATACAGGCGACACCATGCAGGAATATCGTGATAGAGTCAGAATTAAATTGGGTGAGAAATTACTGCTGCACACGGAAAGATCAATTAAGGAAATTGCTGTCGAATGTGGCTTTGATGATACTCGTCAATTCTTAAGGTTGTGGAAGAAAACTAAAGGTGCAACACCAAAGGAATTTCGAAATAAAACTAAGATCAGTGTCAATGAGTGATAGAGAGAACCGCCTTAGATTCTTTTTGAGGTAAAATGAACCAGGTGACTACATTCCTGGGAATGTTAGTAGTTTAAGGC
>JABDLW010000675.1 GCA_013001805.1 Saprospiraceae bacterium
GGGTTCCTAACATTCTTGCGCATCTTCTTGGGGAAAAGATTAGTGGTGCTTTTCTTACCCAACCCAGGGCCGTTGTTGGCGTCCGCGCCAACGATATCCCAACTCAAGAATTGAAGTATCAAGCAGAGGTCTTGTTTACCTCGCGCAGAACTTGAGATTCTGCCCTCTCATTAAAGTGACAATTTGAAAGTTACTTAGAATTTGGGGTTCCTAACATTCTTGCGCATCTTCTTGGGGAAAAGATTAGTGGTGCTTTTCTTACCGAGGCTCTTCTTCTTCTTGACTTTCTTGGCCTGTATTTCGGCAGGGCAGCCATTGCGATTGCAGCTTGCAGTGGTAAAACTTATTCCAATAGTAAAAGCCAGGATCACTGGCAATATCCATTTTTTCATCATATTTGAAAATCACACGTCAAAAACTAAATAACACTGCGCTTGACCACAGAAGGTATATAAAAACTGCGATATTTGCGTTGTTCTGCTATTATCACTAAAAAAATCATGCCAGATGAAGGATTACTCCTACGTTTTTAACGCACATCCGACATTTATTGAAGAATTATACAAAAAATTCAAAGAAGACCCCGTCAATGTAGAGGAAGGCTGGAAGACCTTCTTCAGTGGCTTTGACTTTGCCTCTAACGGTGGGGCTCAAATGGCCCGGAAGGCTCCGGAAACCTTGAGCGAGGTCGCCAAGGAATTTAGTGTGATTTCGATTATTCATGGGTTTAGAAACCGGGGACACCTACTCTCTACCACCAATCCCATTAAACGGCGGAAAGATCGTAAACCTTTCCTGGATCTGGCCGATTATAATCTGGAAAACGCCGATTTGGGGCGCACCTTTCAGGCCGGAAATGAGATCGGGCTGCCCGGGGCAACACTACAGCAAATCCTCGACCGCATGCATCATATCTATACGGGCAACGTGGGATATGAATATGCGCATATTGAAAACCGGGAAAAACGCATGTGGCTTAGAGACCGCATCGAAGGCAGGCCCCTGGGTGATGATTTTGGTCTATCCCTGGAGAAGAAAAAGCGGATTCTGGAAAAACTCAACGGCGCGGTGGTATTTGAGAAATTTCTCAACACGAAGTATCTGGCACAAAAACGCTTTAGCCTCGAAGGCGGAGAAACCACTATTGCAGCATTGGATGCCATCATTAATTATGGGGCAGCCGATAAAGTGGAAGAGGTGATTATCGGGATGGCGCACCGGGGCAGATTGAACGTCCTGGCCAATATCATGGGCAAGACCTATGAGCAAATATTTAATGAGTTTGAAGGTCAGGCCATTCCCAACTTGACCTTTGGAGATGGCGACGTGAAATATCATTTGGGATTCTCTTCTCAGGTAGCCACCACCTCGGGGAAAAAGGTGCATTTGAAACTCGTGCCCAATCCCTCCCACCTTGAGTCTGTCAATCCAGTGGTACAGGGTTTCGCCCGGGCCAAGGCCGATATCTTATATGCTCACGAATATGATCACATATTACCTATTCTGATTCACGGTGATGCCGCTATTGCCGGGCAAGGTATTGTCTATGAAACAGCGCAAATGAGCCAGCTGGATGGTTACCATGTTGGGGGTACGCTGCATTTTGTCATCAACAATCAGATTGGTTTTACAACCGATTTTGATGATGCCAGAACGTCCACCTATTGTACCGGTGTGGCCAATCTGATTCAGGCTCCGGTATTCCATGTAAATGGTGATGATCCGGAGGCAGTGATTTTTGCATCTGAGCTGGCAATAGAATACCGGCAAAAATTTAATTCCGACGTATTTATCGACATGGTCTGCTACCGGCGGCACGGGCATAATGAGGGAGATAATCCAAAATTTACCCAGCCCAAAATGTATGAGCTGATCGAGAATCATCCCAATCCACGAGAAATTTACGCCGCAGAGTTATCGGGAAGAGGCGATGTCGATAAGCAATTGGCGGAAGATATGGAAAATGTATTTTGGGGTGACCTGCAGAAAAAATTAGATATGATCAAAGAGAAACCCCTGGCTTACGAATACCAGGAGCCAGAACAGGCATGGCGTCGACTAAAGAAGCGAGCTGGTGTAGAGGAATTTATTTCGTCTCCTAAAACGGGAATCACCACGAAAAGTCTGAAGTCGATGGTCGATCATCTCTTAGACACTCCCAAAGGATTCCAACCTCTACGTGGAGTAAAAAGGTTGCTGGAAGGTAAAAATAAACTGTGGGAAGATGGCCAATTGGATTGGGCGATGGGAGAGCTCCTGGCTTACAGTTCGATCCTGGTGGAAGGAAAGAACGTGCGCATGAGTGGTCAGGATGTCAAGCGTGGTACGTTCTCACACCGGCATGCTGTTTTTTACGACGCCAAAACCTTTGAAGAGTATAACCGGCTTAATGATATCCAGGAAGAGCAGGGAGTGTTTTCCATTTACAATTCATTATTAAGTGAGTTTGGAGTGTTGGGCTTTGAGTACGGGTACTCATTAGCCACACCGGATGCCCTGGTTATTTGGGAAGCGCAATTTGGCGATTTCTATAATGGAGCTCAGGTGATCATCGATCAATATATTACCGCAGCGGAAAGCAAGTGGCAACGAATGAGTGGATTGGTGATGTTGCTACCGCACGGATATGAAGGCCAGGGACCAGAACATTCCAGCGCCCGGATGGAACGATTTCTCCAGGCGGCAGCCGAGTTTAATATTACCGTGGCCAATATGACCACACCGGCCAACTTATTCCATGTTTTACGGCGGCAGTTAAAACGGCCATTTCGCAAACCTTTGATCATTATGTCTCCCAAGTCTTTACTCAGGCATCCACTATGCGTCTCGCACTTCAAAGAGTTTACCACCGGACAGACATTCCAGGAAGTATACGACGATGAAGAGGCCAGTAAGGATCCCGACAGGATCAAAAAAGTACTCTATTGCAGTGGCAAAATTTACTACGATCTATTAGAAGAAAAGCTTGCCCAGAAGCGGAAAGATGTCGCGATCGTACGGCTGGAGCAATTGTATCCATTTCCCCTCACGCAAATGGAAGCTCTGGCTGCAGAATACAAAAATGCGAAATCCTTTTGGGTACAGGAAGAACCATCAAATATGGGTGGCTGGCAGTATTTTTGGTCATTTTACCGGAATCAGGACATTGAACTTATTGCCCGAAAATCGAGCGCATCACCTGCTACGGGGTACAAAAAAGTACATGCCGAGCAACAGGCAGAACTAATCCGCAAAGCTTTTGAGTAGTAGTTTGTTTGAGCAGGCCATTTAGCGACGCCATTGTGGTCCATTGTTCAACAGAATGGTGAGACCGAAAGTGCCGGGACTAAACTCACAGGCTCCACAATTGTCATCCTGGAGATCCAGGCGATCGCGCAGTGCCCGGGTGTTGAGCGCATCCCACACAAATTGATAATAGGCACGTAGCGAAAATGAAAGGTTTTTTCGATTGGCGATATGTGTGCCAATGTATAAGTGACTGCCCAGTCCGTGTTGCTTTATTTTAAAGTCTCTGAAATCCTCATGTGCGTACTTTAATTCGGTCAGATAAGTGTTGTAATCCACGCTTCCACCCAAAGAGATGGTATTACCAAATTCAGTGGCGAGGGAAAAAGTGCGAATCTCATAATAGAAATCTGCATTTGATTTTTCTGAAGTAGTTATTTGGAACGCATCCCCGATTCTCCGGGTAAACCGGCGATTGTAAACCAGTTCAAATGCACCCAGACGTTATTGGTA
>JABDLW010000683.1 GCA_013001805.1 Saprospiraceae bacterium
ACCCATGGGACTGCCACCCTGGAGATTCAGAGTAATCGCCAGCAGCCCATGTTCCAACCAATCACCCATCGCCGCCACGAATTCATCGGTATTCCGTTCCGGGTCCCATTTGTCGGTGTCGGGGTATCTAAAATTGTCAATAGTCTCCGGATTTAGATCATCGAATATTCCCTGAACCATCCGCGAATTGAAAAGTAATCCCTCAATTTTGTGTCCCTGCCAATATCTTTCCGGATAAGTCACGGTCCCATTAATATAAAACTGCTCGCCGGTTATGGTTACCACTGTATTACCTTGTGAAAATGTTAGGGAAAATGGTATGAGAATGAAGCACAAGGCTGGAATAATAACTCTTAGTTTGAAATGATTTGTCATGATATTAAAATGATTTACGGCTGCAATATGTGCTGCCACTAAGTTTACTTAGGATGTCGTCAAAGTTACTTGTCGCAAGAAAAAACCCGCCCCACAGTGGACGGGTCTTTTTATCATCTGATACGATTAAAACGGCAAATTGCTAACCTAATACCTTTTCGTCTTCAATAAAGGGTTGGTGATATTTGCGTTCGCCTGTTGCCTTATACCAGGCGTTGGCAAGTGCTCCGGATACGGGTGGTAATCCAGGCTCTCCCAGCCCCGTCGGGTGAATGTCGTTTTCGACAAAAAATGTTTCAAATGCTAATGGAGCTTCCCGATGGCGAATTAAACGATAACTGTCAAAATTCTCTTGCTGTGGTATTCCATCTTTAAAAGTCATAGCGCTATACATGGCATGGCCGATGCCATCAATGGCACCACCTTCCATAATATTACATGCGGCATCTGGATTGATGACAATACCGCAGTCTACTGCTGCCCAGACTTTTTCAATCACCGGTTGATTTTCCTTCATACTTAAGTCGACCACCTGAGCGACATATGAATTGTGGCAGTAATAGGCCGAGACTCCGCGGGAAATACCTGGTTTTTCACTACCCCAACCGGCCTTCTCTTTAATCAACTTCAAAACACCAGCATAGCGCTCTGCATCATAATCATTTTTCTCACCTACCGGATTATTCATGGCTTTTTCAAAAAGGGCCAGTCTGAACTCAATTGGGTCTTGGCCCATCACCTCAGCTACTTCATCCAGAAAAGATTGTTCTGCACCGGCAATAAAATTTGATCTTGGTGCCCGCCATGCACCCGTAGAAATGTTGGATTCATAAGTCGCTCTTTCCACGAGGTAGTTCTCTACTGCTCCCGCGGGATAACGGTTTTCAAAAACCGGACTTCCGCCGATGCCTGTTCCTTTGATATGAATTGCTGTCAGGTTTTTATTTTCATCTAACGCAGCTCTATACGTTACCATATAAGCAGGCCGGTAGGTACCTTGAGTCATATCGTCTTCCCGGGTGTATACAAGTTTTACCGGGGCCTTGGCTTTTTGAGAAATCACCGCTGCTTCGATTCCGAAATGTCCATAAAGTCGACGGCCAAATCCTCCTCCCATCCGGCTCATCATCACCGAAACTTTATCTTCTTCCATTCCCAGACTCTGCGCCACCGTCTTCCGCATGTTTTCGGGAGTTTGAATCGGCCCTATCAGTTCAGCTCCGTCCTCCCGAACATCGGCAAAGAAGTTCATCGGCTCCATGGTATTATGAGCAAGGAAAGGTGCCGAATAGGTCCGTTCGATTATTTCGGCGGCATTTCTAAAAGCCGCTTCTGGATTTCCATCACGCCGGGCAACTTCCATCTTTCCATTCAAAAGCTTTTCAAAGGCACTTTTGTGCTCTTCCGTATTTTCAGCTTTGGAGGTCGTTTCCCATTCCACCTGAAGTGCTTTCTTTGCCTTCATAACTTGCCAGGTGCTTTCTCCCACCACGGCAACCAGTTCGGGAAAAGCATTGGCGTCAGACCAGGTCTTTTCTATTCCTTCCGGGTAAGTTGAAAAGGTAAAGACGTCCCTCACGCCAGCCATGGATCGCACCGCCGTATCGTCGATAGACTTAACTTTCATACCAAAAGCTGGTGGATGAACGATCATAGCGATCAACATTCCTTCCTTTTTTACATCCAGACCAAAGAGAGGATCGCCAGTGACAATTTTTGGGCCATCGACATTTTTTACATTTGTTCCGATCAATTTGTAGTCCTTTCTTTCCTTTAATGGGACTTCTTCCGGCACTTCCAACCCGGCCGCAGCAGATGCTACATCGCCATACCCCAGCGACTTTCCACTTGCTTCATGTTTAATTATTCCAGCCTCGGTCGTGACTTCTGCAGCTGGCACCTCCCATTGCGTTGCTGCGGCGGCGATCAACATATGTCGTGCGGTAGCACCGGCCATGCGCAAGCTATCCCACCCGGCCCGGATGCTCTGGCTACCACCAGCAATTTGCCGTTGGTATTTAACCGTGTTTAAAGGGGCTTGCTCCACGAGCACATTTTTCCAGTCTACATCCAACTCCTCTGCCACAATCATCGGCATAGACGTCTTAACATTTTGACCTATCTCAGGGTTGGGTGAGTAAATGGTGACGACGCCATTATCTCCTATTTTGAGAAATGCATTGATTTCAAACCATTCATCCGGCATGGTGAGCATGGCAGAAGCTTCTTCTGCTGGAGTACAGGATGCCAGCCAGCTAAAGCCCAACATCATTCCACCGCCGGCAGCTGCCGATGCGGTAAGAAATGAACGTCTGTTATATTTTGTCTTAATTGTTGTCATGATTACATTTTTTTGAGAAGGAAGGGTTACTTACTTGCCGCTGCAGTCTTAATGGCAGCCTTTATGCGTGGATACGTACCACACCGGCAAATGTTGCCATGCATGGCTGCATCGATATCCGCATCACTAGGATTCGGATTTGTCTTCAGCAGGGAAGCAGCGTTCATTATCTGTCCGGCCTGACAATAGCCGCATTGCGGCACATCGTGCTCGAGCCAGGCTTTTTGCAGGGGGTGATCTCCCTTTTCCGAAAGACCTTCAATCGTAGTAATTTCTTTTCCTACTGCAGCAGAGACCGGCAATGAGCATGATCTCGTAGCAACACCGTCTACATGGATTGTACAGGCACCGCACTGGGCGATTCCACACCCGTATTTGGTCCCAACCAAATCAATGTGATCTCGGAGGACCCACAACATTGGTGTATCGGGGTCAACATCTATCTGATGTTTTTTCTGATTAATACTTAAGTCAAAATTGGCCATGTCTTATCATGTTATGAAAAATTATTAAAAATTAGTGGTGATAGGGAGATTGGATGTAGATTTCTCCATGAGAGATAAAAAATACAATAAAATCCGCAAACTAACAATATCTGAACGCTAGCTTTGGCTAAAACTTGAAAAAGAAAACCTCAGCAGCAACGTACAACAAAATGCCTTATTTTGATGTTCCTTGCTTTTAAAGACACAATATTATGAAGTATTTCCTCATTAGTATCCTTTTCTTAACGCTTAGCGCTGCTCAAAATTGCCACGGGCCTAGTGATGCACCGTCCCAAAAATTGGTACAAAAGGACCTCGATGGTCTGCACAAAGCTTATTTTGCAAGTGGGTGTTTTTGGTGTGTTGAGGCCATCTTCGAAAGTGTCATTGGAGTTGAAGAGGCGATCTCTGGTTATACTGGGGGTAAGACACAAGATCCTACCTATGAATCTGTAAGTGCCGGTGTGACGGATCATGCCGAAGCTGTGGAAGTTTATTACGATTCAACCAAGATAGATTACCCAACACTACTAAAGGTGTTTTTTGGTTCGCATGACCCAACCACACTCAATCGTCAGGGGCCGGATGCAGGTACTCAATACCGTTCTGGCATTTACTATCAGAATGATAATGAAAAGGAACTGATACTAGATTTGATTAGTGATCTGAGGGAAAAAGACACTTTCAAGGGTGAAATCACCACAGAGGTTGCACCGCTTTCAATTTTTTATCGTGCTGAAGAATATCATCAGGATTACGAGATGAAAAATCCAAATAATCCTTACGTCCGGGCGGTATCTATTCCTCGATTGAAGAAATTTCAAAGAGCCTATCCCGAGCTACTGAAGGAGGCTCATTAAAAATACCGTCACATAATACTAATTCTTGATCTCCAACCCATAAGTGAGTCATCTGACGGCTGTATACGATGACAGATCTTCATAAACCGCTGAATAAAAGAAATACGCAAAGGTCGCCGACCATTCTGTTACCCTCACTTTCTTCATTTTTGCAAAAAATGTGTTAACTCAATAATACCTACTTACCAACCAGGTCAAATGTATCCTTGCGATGTTTGTTTGTCGGAGTTCGTTTTGTCAATGGCTGCAATCATCCAGGAAAATTAAAACGGGCCGATCAGCAAACCGGATTCAAGTGGCATAGTTTTAGCTACAACATGACTGGATAATTGATTTTAACAGATACACCCTACGTACTCCCGCTTTTCCTGCTACCAGAAAATAAATTCGTTGTCGACTCGTTGATTATCAGTTGTCTACCTCGAGTTTCCTGATTTCAACTTTCACATTCAAACCACCATGAAGAAAGTAAGTAGTATGTTAATGTTGGTACTACTTCCGGCATTTGGCATTTTTTACCCCGGAAATCCCAACCAATCCCCCCAGCCCGAGTCCTCCTCATCTTCTCTTTCACCAGCTGATGTAGAGTTCCTGGACGAATTTGAAGCAGATTTTCTCAAGAAACTACATATTTCAGGATGTCCCGGAGCAGCTGTAACCATTGTACGAAATGGACAGGTTATTTATTCCAGAGGATTTGGTAAGAGAAGACACGGAGCCCGCGATCTTGTCGATACCAAAACTGTTTTTCGCATTGGAAGTCTCTCCAAAGGTTTTGCCGGGTTGCTCACTTCAAAAATGGTGGAAGATAAAACCCTGTCATGGGATGACAAAGTACGAACCTACATTCCGGAATTTAATTTGCGGGATCAACAGCAGGCTGACCGAATTTCAATCCGTCATCTTCTGTCTCACTCAACCGGCCTGCAGAGGCATGCTTATACCGATCTCATCGAACTGGGTCGAGATTTGACCTACATTCTTCCGGAATTTTCACGCCTTAGAGTTTATGGTAAAGAAGGTGAATATTATGCCTATCAGAATACCGCCTTTTCGATGATAGAGGAGATCATGTATCGTAAAACCGGAGTAGACTACAATACCTTACTAAGCGAAAGAATCTTTAAACCTGCGGGCATGCACTATGCATCGACTACTTACGATGACCTGGTTTATGCTGACAATGTTGCCTATCCACATGTCTGGAATCGTAACAATCGTTGCATTCCGATCCGCTTAAATAAGAAGTATTACAATGCTGTGTCTGCCGGAGGTATAAATGCCTCAATCGACGATATGGCTGCCTGGCTCAAGGTACTGCTGGGAAACCGCCCGGATATCATTGGCTCCGAGCACCTGGACCATATCTTTGAACCGGTGGTGAAAAATAATAATAAAGCCGGCTTCCACGGTTGGAAAGGGGTCAAAGAAACCCACTATGGAATCGGTTGGCGTATCGTAAATTGGGAAGATAAATCCATCGTTTACCACGGCGGATCCGTCAATGGATTCCGGAGTGAAATCGCCATCGACCGGAAAAATAATATTGGTATTTGTGTCCTGTTTAATTCCAATAACCGCTACGCGGGAAAAGTGATACCTGAATTTATCCAGAATTATGAGACATTTCTAAAAAATCAAGATGATCTTGATGAAAAATCGACAGTAGCAGATGGGACATCTGTTGCCAAAATCAGATCCTAGTAGAGAACCCATTAATTATTATCTATAATTTCTTTGTCGTTTTCAGCACTTCGTTGTCGAAACTCATAGAACATTTGCTATACTTCGTTTCTGCCGCCGTGATAAGGTAAAATAGCTGGAAATACATTTAGGGTACCTCCATTTACCTCTGAATGAGGAAAAATTTAATAAGATGCGGCCAGACAAGGCTGGAGGAAGAAAGATAGCCGTAGTTATCTGACTGACCCGTCTGCTGTAGCATGCCGGGCAGGCCCATCTGCGATGGCCAGCCAGCCGGGCAGGCGATCAACGAAGTATGGTGAAGTATATTATTAAATAAATTTTCAAAGAAAATTGTTTTTACCATGAATGGGGTTGATAGAGGTACCAATAGAGAGAAACCTTCGAGGGGTCATTTATTCCAAATGACCCTCTTCTTCATTTTTAATCCTTCATCGCAGT
>JABDLW010000684.1 GCA_013001805.1 Saprospiraceae bacterium
GGCAATAAGAGCCCCAAAGACCATAATCGAACGCATGACTCGCATTAACGGTATTCCCGCAGATTTCAGACTGGGCAACTCATATTTTTCTGCCATATTGCCGAACACCATCACACTGGCCAGGAGAATGGCTATAGGAAGGGCTAACGGGATGAGGGACAAAGCCATATAGTAAATCATCTCAGCCAATACGAATAAGCCGATGCCTTTACCAGCAATATCATCGATGTACAGCCAAAGAAATTGCATCATCAGAACAAACATGGCAATCAGAAAAGCCATGATAAAGGGAGGTATAAACTCCTTGAGGACCAGAGCATCTATCTTTTTAACAAATGAATATCTTTTAGCCATGGGCGACAAGCCTGCATTCTTTCAATAACGAATGTAACATTCTACAAGGTATAAACGTCTTTGAACTGTAATGAGTTTGCAAACGTTTACCAACGAAGTTTTACCACTCAAGGACAAACTTTACCGGTTTGCCCTGAGAATTGTGAAAGACAGCCCCGAGGCTGAGGATATTGTTCAGGAGATCATGATTAAAGTCTGGGATAAACGTGAAGACTGGTCGTCATGGTCCAGCCTGGAGGCAATGTGCATGACAATGACGCGAAACCTGGCAATTGATCGCACCCGGAGTAAGCACCGGAAGGTAACCGATCTTCCGGAAGGTTATGATATGGTTGCAGATAGTGCCACTCCGGAACAAGCGGCCAGCAGCAAAGATATGATGAACCACATAAGGCACATCATCGATCAATTGCCGGAAAAACAGAAGAGCATCATTCAACTCAGAGATGTGGAAGGCTATACGTACAAAGAAATTGCAGAATTGCTGGAGATACCGTTAAGTCAGGTGAAAGTTGGTGTGCATAGAGCAAGATTATTCTTAAAAAATGAATTAATAAAATCGTCCGAATATGGAAGATCATAAGATAAAAGGGTTACTCGATAAATATTGGGAAGGAGAAACCACTTTGGAGGAAGAGCGCGAATTAAAATCATATTTCGCATCGAGTCAGGTTGCCGATGAGTTTCTTCCGTTTAGTCCGCTATTTGCTTTTTATGAGGAAGCCCAACATGTGGAAATGCAGCGTGAGATTAAGGCCCCAACACCAGTGTCAGGTGGTGGCAAAACGGTCAATTTACGTTGGCTGATCAATATTGCCGCTTCCATTGCCATCTTTATAGCGATGTTCTACATTAACAAAAACTCCAAGTCTAATATGCCGGAGCAGTATGCATATCACGATACTTATCAAAGTCCGGAAGAAGCTTACGACGAAGTTAAAAAGGTGCTGCTGTTTGTTTCGGCCAAGATGAACAAAGGTGTGAATACGGCTGCTAAAGGCTTGGAAAAAATGGAGCCATTGCATGAAATTTTAAATTAATAAACTATAAATATTCTATATAATCATGAAAACTAAATTCTTGTTTACGTTGGCCCTTTTAACTGGGCTCAGCTATTATACAACTGCCCAGCAAAGTGTCCTTGATCAATTTTTTGAATCGCATCGTGACGACACAGCTTTTACTGTGGTAAATGTTAGCCCAAAAATGTTTCAGATGATATCTCGGATTGATATTGAGGAAGATGAAAATGGGGAAATCAGTGAATTAATCAAGGGTATTACGGGATTGCGAATTTTAGTGCGAGACCATGGAGATGGCACCAAACTTTATGAGGATGCCTTTAATAAAATTTCTCGAAATGGGTTTGAAGAACTGCTTACAGTGCGGGACAAAGGAGAAAACATCCGGTTCATGGTCAAAGAGGGAAACTCCGCAGATATTATCAAGCAGCTGGTACTACTTGTAGGTGGAGCAGATGATTTCGTGCTGCTTGATCTGACGGGAAATATAAATCTCAAGACTATAGGTAAATTGAGTAAAAGCCTGGACGTGCCCGGCATGGAGCACCTGGAAAAAATTGAGAAGCACTAACCAACCCCATTCTCAGGTATTGCAATGATAAAGATGAAATGAAATAATTTCTCCTGGGTTTGTGTAATCATAAGAAATATATCAACCCACCATTACCGACCTGGCTTTTCTTTCACATTAAAACACTAATTAATGAAAACACTTATACTTATACTTTCAATTTTTTTGCCTTCTTTCATTTATTCTCAGACTGATGCAATAGATGATTTTTATGACTCACACAGATTTGGAGAGGATAATATTAAGATTAAACTAGGCAACTCATTACTCACGATCGGAAGCTGGTTTATTGAGGAACCTGCAACCAGGGCTCTGGTCAGGAAATCCAACCGGGCACGCATCCTTATCTCCGATGAAAAGCCGGTCAGCCGTAGAGAAATCAACTACCTTATTAACGATATTAAGAGAGACGGCTATGAATCTCTTGCATTGGTCAGAGATGGCCTGGACAAGGTAGAGGTCTACATGCGCGAAGATCGAAAGTACATACGCAATTTATTGGTGATTGTGGAAGCCGATGAAAGTTTCGTTTTGGCGAGTTTGGATTGCCGGCTCACACTTGATGACATTGAGGCTGCTCTGGACGAAGAGTTATGACCAGGCTCCACGCGAAACTACCGGAGGCAGGAATGCATTTGCAGGATCATAAAATGAGGTTATATTTGCGACCTAATTAAAAGCTGTACTAGCATGGGAAAAGGAGATAAAAAAACAAAAAGAGGTAAAATCATAATGGGATCTTACGGAAAGACCCGGGTGCATAAGACTCCGAAACCAGCAGCTGACACTACGACAGCAAAAAAAGCAGCGGCAAAAAAACGTCCGGCTAAAGCGAAGAAATAGAACGGGCGTACAGAGGAGCCACGCCTGATCAATTCATGTCCGGAAATTTCACTGAGATGAAATAAAATCATTGGCAATTTCGCTAGCAAGCATGCCAATTTGCGCATGTGAAGTGTTAGTTAAGATAACTAATGTAAGCTGGTGATCAGGATAAATCTGAAACATGCTGATGCCTCCGACGGAGCCGCCACTATGGCCTACCCAATTATGACCGAACTGATCGGTTGCACTTCGCCATCCGATTCCATAACCTGTAGAGGTACCGTCGACAAGATTTTGAGGATCAGTGAATTGACCTAACGTTTCGGGTGTAACAAACGTATTGTTAAGATGGGCCTCACCAAAGCGGATCAGATCTTCGGCCGAGGATAAGAAACCACCTCCAGCCCACTTATAACTATTGTCGACATAGGGACAATTAATCAATTCTTGATCCAACTTCTGATAAAACCGGACCCGGCCCGGAGTAATCACTTCGGGATAATCGGGTTGCGTATGTAGCATCTGGAGCGGCTCGAAGACGTTCTGCAGCATGTAATCTAAAAACTCTTGTTGGGTTAGGTTCTCAATTACATAGCTCAACAAATTCCAACCGTATGATGAATAACTGTATTTTGATCCTGGTTTGAAAAGCAAGGAATCATCCTTAAAAATGGCCAGAGAAGAAGCAACACTATGATACCGGATGGAACTTAAAAACTCCATACCGCGATAATGACGAATTCCGCTTAGATGCCCTCCCACCTGCCGAACCGTAATCGGAAAGTTTTTTTTCGGGAAATCCGGACAGATTGTCTGCACCTCGGCATCAAGGTCCAGCAAACCATTCTCATACAGCCTGGCCAAAGCCGCCGCTGTCAATGTTTTGGAAACGCTACCAATTCTAAACAGAGAGCGTGCAGGATCCACGGGAACCATATTTTCCAGATCGGCAAATCCCATACCAGCTGACCAGATTAGACTATCCTTTAGCGAAATCGCTACAGCTACTCCGGGCAGTTTCTGCATCTCCATCTCCTCCGAAATCCTCCTCGTTGCCATGTCTATGGCGCCCATGTATGACTGAGCGGCTGCCTGACTGCCGGGAACGAAAAAAGCCAGCAAAATAAATAATCTATGCACTATTGTTCAATTTCCAAGGCTTTGATTGATTTGATTTCGCTACCCGCCAACCCGCGTATTGAACTGTACATGTGGTTTGTATTCAGTAACACTTTTTCGATTTGCTTTTCCCTACGCTTCCAAATACCATGCATGGCCCTCTTTTCGCGGTTCAACTCCTCCTGCAATTGAGTAAATCCCTCCACTATGCCTTCGACCTGCATGCGAAACTCACTGCTAAGCAAGAATTGATAAAGCAAGGCCATTTTTGATTCCTGATTATTAGAAGCTTCTGATGCCAGATCTATCTGTAACAATGATTCTCTTAGAATGGGCACCAGGATCTTCATCTCGGCAAAGGTACAAATCCATATACCTTCCTTTTGGCCCATGTGCTCCATATCCGTGGGCATAGACTGGGTAACAATAACCCCTAGATCTGCCTTTTGCATCCTCATATCTCCTTTGAATTTTTCAATCCAGGTATTTTGGAAATGCTTGGTCCGCTTACTTTCGAAATAAATCCTTCCAATCTCCTTTTCATAATTCTTTCTCCTTACAAAAAGCATACAATCCGCACCTCTGGCTCCGGTCTTGATCGTTTCAATGCGATCATTTGTAAAGATTTCTGCCAGATAATTTTCAATGGCAACTTCCTGTGTTTCTCCCTGAATCTGCATCGAGCCCTGTTGCATTTTACGCGTCATTTCCTCAATCAATTGACGCTGATCTTTTAATTTCCTTTCGTATTCAATTCTCTGGAAATCCTGCTGTTGGACGTACTCGCTTTTTATCTTACGTTCCATGTCCTGTTGTCGCAACATAAATTCCCGCTCCAGCTGGAGCTTAAGTGATTCCTGATTGTTCTGCAATCGTTGCTTTTCCGCAAGTAGTGCAACTTCCCGCCGTTGAAGTTCCAGGTTTTGTTTTTCCCGCTTGTCTAAGGCCTGGGCAAGACTATCCAGCTCTTTTTTGCTTTTTTGTTCCAGCTCTTGCTTCAATTGATCCGCTAACCGGATGCGCTCCTTCTTTAATTCTTCCTGGATGATTTCCCAAGTTTGACTGGAGAGTCGCTTAACTTCCAAGCGCTCTCGCTCCAGTGATTTCTTATCAGCCTCCAATTGCCTGGTCACATCAACAAACTTACGGTTAAACTCCTCGCGTAGTTTTTGCTCGGTCCGCTGCTGAATCGCTTTTTCAACATCAATGCTATGCCCGCAAGAAGGACAAATTACTTCTGAAGTATCACCTAGCTGTTTGTCTTTTGGAAAAATCACCGACATATCCTTATATATAATAGATTTCTTAAATATGTCAAATATATATATTAAAACCCGGAATATACCTGGGGACGACCAATTTCATTTAGCTAGCCGGGTCAAAATCCTTGACAATCAATCCTTTGTCCTATTCTTATGCGCTTAGGACTACCTGTTTAATAACCGGGTAAGAAAGACCTTCAATATCATGTCAGTAAACAGTGCAAACCAGGATTCGTTCTAGTGAAGGCGGTAGTAATACCGTGATTCTCAATAATCAGATTATTTAAGAGTCCCGTTGCACACAAAATGTGGGTTTATGACAATTCTATCGGAAAAGTGCATTGTTATAGCGAATTTAATTAAGGGCACGGCTGTTGAAAATACTATATTTGTTGATCAAATCCAGATGACCTAAAGAACGATGTAATGGCAAGAAGTATCAGAGAGATGTTTACAAACGTTGATAAACATGATAAGAAGTCAGTTGAATTCTTATTGAAAGCAATTGAAGAGAGTAATCTGCCAGGATTTGATTATCTGGAATTCAAGCAAGCACTGAAAGGTCTGCGGAAGATGAATATGGACGAAACTACTGCTATTAAATCGGCATTCACTACTGGAAATACTGTGGGTCTGACTAAATCTAAGTTGATCTCTTCTGCTGAGCACTACCGGCAAGTACTACTAAAAGAGAAGAATCAATTTGATGCTGCACTCCAGAAACAAATGGCACAAAGGGTTGATGGAAAGAAGACAGAAAAGGAAGCCCTGACTAAAAAGATGGACAGCTATCGGAGCAAGATTAAAGAGCTGGAAAATGAGATCTTAAAACTACAGGAGAAATTTAATAAGGCAGATGGCGAAATCGAAGCGGCCAAGGCCAAAATCATTGATACAAAGGAGAAATTTGAATCAACTTTTCAAAGTTTTGTCACTGAGATCGAAGCGGATCTCGAGCACTTAAACGAGGTACTATAGAAAAACTTATAAGCATTACACTATGACTAATTTTAATGCCCCCCCACCGAGCAAACCCAAATCTTTTTGGAAACGTCCGGAAGGAATTACCGGACTGATATTTTTAGTGGCCGCGGGAGCCGCTGTCGTTTATTTCGCCCCGGCTCTAATTGCATTGGCTTCCAATGTATTGTACTTATCCCTTATGTTGTTGGTTCTAGGGGCAGTTATTTACATGGTACTGGATCCGAGAATGCGAAATCTGGTCTGGTACATGTACAAGAGCGTGATGCGTTGGGTCACAGGGATCTTCGTCACCATCGATCCAATCGGTATTCTAAAGAACTATGTAGAAGACCTGGAGGATAGCCTGGGAAAAATGAGCAAGCAGATCGGCAATTTACGCGGACAAATGCGCAAGATCAAGACCCTAATGGAGGAGAATGATAAGGAGATCAATCAAAATATGCTGATTGCAAAAAAGGCCCAGGAGCAGGGGAATGAAAAACACATGTTGCTCTCATCAAGGAAGGCTGCCAGGTTGAAAGAATCGAATGAGAAGTACAGTCAATTACATAACAAAATGACCATCCTCTACCGGGTACTGGACAAAATGTACAAGAATTCGGAGATTTTATTGGAAGACACCAAGGATCAGGTCAAATTAAAAGAGCAGGAACGCAAAGCTATCCGGGCCTCGCATAGTGCAATGAAAAATGCCATGGACATAATATCTGGCAGTGGAAGCAAGCGTGAAATGTTTGATGCTGCCCTTGAATCCATTGCTGATGATCTCGCTAATAAGGTGGGAGAAATGGAGCGATTTATGGAAATGTCCAGCTCATTTATGGATTCGGTAGACTTGCAAAACGGAGTCTTTGAGGAAGAGGGCTTGAAAATGCTGGAACAATGGGAGAAGCAAAGCACGCTTATGCTGCTGGGCGACGGCCAGAAAAGCACCTCCACAGAGACTCTCGATCTCAACGAACCTCGTAAAGAAAGAGAAAAAATCGAGAAATCCGGTGAAGGGACGGGTGGCTATGAGGGGCTTTTTGATTAGACACTGGCCACGCGTTTATCACTTCAAACTACTTACGCTACTTGTACTGACAAGTGCCTTTGGATGTGCTGACCCCGATCCTTCTGCACGATTACGGGAGCAAATTGCCAGTGAGTTAAGCCAGGTGCGTGGAACTTTTGCCATAGCCTGGAAAGACCTGCAAACCGGAGAATCGTTACTGATCAATGCCGATACACTTTTTCATGCCGCCAGTACCATGAAAACACCGGTAATGATTGAGGTTTTTCGCCAGGCCACCACAGGTAAATTCGATCTCACCGATTCGGTTACGATCAAGAATGAATTTTACAGTATCGTTGACAGTAGCCTCTACAGTCTCTCTGTAACCGAGGATAGCGATACCCTGCTGTATCAGCAAATTGGTCTTAAGAAAAGCATTTCGGATCTAGTATATGATATGATTATTGTCAGCAGTAATCTGGCTACCAACATCATCATTGACTTGGTTGATGCCAGGAATGTCACGCAATCAATGCGAAATCTGGGAGCAGAAAATATTGAAGTCTTAAGAGGCGTCGAGGATATTAAAGCTTATAACGCAGGTCTTAGTAACCGCACGACTGCTCGCGATCTGTTGGTGATATTTGAGCACCTGGCAAAGGGCGATCTAATTGACAGCGTGGCAAACACCCGTATGATGGAAATATTATTTGATCAAAGATTTAATGATATAATTCCGGCTCTCTTACCAGACGGGATCAAAGTAGCCCATAAGACCGGAAGCATCACAGGCGTCCATCACGATTCTGGTATCGTCATCTTACCGGATAGGAGAAGATATGTTCTGGTTCTGCTGTCCAAAGACCTCCAAGACTTCGGCGTGGGAACCGCTGCCCTGGCACGGGTATCCAAACATATATATGATTTTGTCATCAACCAGGACCACCGATGAGAGCACAAAGACGATTGAATCTATTTCGGCTTAAGACCTATTTCTTTACCTTTTTCAAGCATAAATTCAAAGGCCTGGTCATAAGAATTAGGTATTTGCCCGTCCAAAATGGCTTCACGGATCGCACCCTTAAGAATACCGACCTGACGCCCTGGCTCTATTCCGAAGGCGTTCATAATCGTCTCACCTGAAATTGGGGGTTGCCAGTTACGCAATCGATCTTTTGCTTCAATATCTTTCAGACTTTGCCTCACCATCTCATAATTTTCCAGGTAACGCTCTACCTTGTTTTTGTTTTTCGAAGTAATGTCAGCTTCACATAATAACATAAGATCGTCGATATAATCTCCGGCTTCGAATAACAGTCTGCGAATAGCTGAGTCACTAATATTTTCTTTGCTCAGACTTATAGGGCGAAGATGCAGCTTTACCAATCGTTGCACATACTTCATCTTCTGATCCATAGGTAGTCTCAGTCTTCTAAACAACCTCGGCACCATGGCAGCTCCCAAGGCTTCGTGTCCGTGAAAAGTCCAACCCGATGCACTGTCAAAACGTTTGGTCGGCGGTTTGGCTATGTCGTGTAGCAATGCAGCCCAGCGAAGCCAAATATTTTTGGACTTATCACAAACATTGTCAAGCACTTGCAGCGTATGATAAAAGTTGTCCTTGTGACCGATACCATTAACAATCTCAACACCTTCCAGGGCTGCCAATTCAGGAAAAATAATGTGCAAAAGACCCGTTTGATAGAGTAGTCGAAATCCATGCGAAGGCTTGGGTGTCTCCAAAATTTTTGTTAGCTCGACGGTTATCCTTTCCTGAGAAACAATGTTGATACGATTGCGATATTTAGAAATGGCCTGCAACGTCTGTTCTTCGATTTGAAAATGAAGCTGAGTCGAAAACCGGATAGCACGCATCATGCGAAGAGGATCATCTGAAAATGTTTTTCCCGGCTCCAGAGGTGTTTTAAGCACCTTTTGTTCGAGATCAAAGAGGCCATTAAAAGGATCGATGATCTGTCCGTAGTCCAAATCATTTAAACTCACCGCCAGGGCATTAATAGTGAAATCTCTCCTATTCTGGTCGTCTTCCAAGCTCCCTGGTTCAACGGACGGTTTACGGCTGTCTGACCGGTATGACTCCTTACGAGCTCCAACAAATTCGATTTCTCGGCCCTGATGTCTCAGCATAGCCGTACCAAACCGTTTATAGACAGTGATGCGCGGAATGGGCTTTAAATAACCCGCAACTTCCTGGGCCAATTTAATGCCATCGCCTATACAGACAATATCCAGGTCTTCTGTTTGCCTTGCCAGTAGGCGATCTCTCACGTAGCCTCCCACAATGTAGGCTGAAAAATTGAGACTAGCCGCAGCTTTCTTTATTGTTTTAAATATATGCTGCTCCTCTTCTGTTATGGCAAAAATCATACTGCAATCTCACTAAAATTGGAAGCTATCTCATCCAGTATCTCCATAAGTTTTTCCGGATCTGATTCAGTGACTAATTGCGCTCTAAAAGTCTTGATACCGGGCAAGCCACGAAAATAATTGGTATAATGTCTCCGCATTTCCAATACCCCTAGTGTTTCACCCTTCCATTCCATAGAATGTTGCAGATGCTGTTTGGCGACATTGACTCTTTCCCCGATATCGGGTTTTTCGAGATGGCTTCCGTACCTCATGAAATGTTTAATTTCTTGAAATATCCATGGATTTCCAATACTTGCTCTTCCGATCATAATACCATCCACACCATATCTGTTTCGATATTCCACAGCTTTTTCCGGGGTGTCGATGTCTCCATTTCCAAAGATAGGTATCATTATTCGCGGATTATTCTTAATCTTCCCGATCAAGCTCCAGTCTGCTTCACCCTTGTACATCTGTTTTCGAGTACGTCCGTGTATGGATAGTGCTTTGATGCCTACATCCTGGAGTCGCTCGGCAACCTCTTCGATACGCATTGAATTCTCATCCCATCCCAACCGGGTTTTGACTGTTACCGGTAGCTTAGTACTTTTAACAATGATGTCAGTCAGCTCAACCATTTTGTCTATATCCTGCAGAATTCCCGCTCCTGCCATTTTACAGACTACCTTCTTTACCGGGCATCCAAAATTAATATCCAGTACTTCCGGACCGGCAGCTTCCACGATTTCAGCAGCTTGTCGCATGGAATCCAGTTCAGCTCCAAATATTTGAACACCTATAGGACGCTCGTAGTCGTAGATATCTAACTTTTGAACGCTCTTAGTTGCGTCCCTGATAAGACCCTCAACAGAAATGAATTCTGTATACATCATGTCACAGCCTCTCTCTTTACACAACCTGCGGAAGGGTGGATCACTAACGTCTTCCATGGGTGCCAGCAATAGTGGAAATTCCCCGAGATTGACCGAACCAATTTTTATCATATTACACCTTATATCACCAATGCAAAGGTAAGGGAAAATCAGAAGCTGTCATGAAATAGCCGGCCTTAAAACAAACCGACAACGCACATACCAGTGTAACCAACTCGTCCACGTATGCTAAAAAGGATTGCACCGGAGATAATTAATCATACGAGCCTAACTGATATGAATGCGATTTAATGTAGAGAAAAATATAGCTAAAGGCATTCGGTCAAAAACTAATTTATATCTTGGTTTGCCATATCGGCCTTAACTATAACCTCTAGAGACATGCTGACACTTGTAGTTATTTGCTTTATTCTGGGTTACATCGCCATCGTTTTTGAACACCCATTAAAGCTAGATAAAACCGTACCCGCCCTGATCATGGGAGCTCTGTGTTGGGCCTTTATTTCACTAGGCCATCTCGAACTTGTTGGGTTTGATCATCACGTCAGCCCGATGGAAGATGTCTTGTTACATCACATCGGGAAAGTAGCGGAGATTCTATTTTTTCTGGTAGGTGCCATGACCATTGTAGAGCTGATTGACCTGCATCGCGGCTTTGCGGTAATCACTAACCGAATCCAGACGACAAATAAGAGAAAACTACTTTGGCTGTTGGCAGTCCTGTCCTTCTTTCTATCCGCCACCTTGGATAATCTGGCTTCTACGATCGTACTCGTTTCTTTGCTGCGACGTCTGATCCCTGACAAAACAGAGCGACTTTGGTTTATCTGTATTGCTGTCATTGGAGCCAATGCCGGTGGTGCCTGGTCGCCGATTGGAGACGTTACGACCACCATGCTTTGGATAGGGAAAAAAGTCTCCACACTGGGGTTAATTCAAAACCTGGTTATACCATCCATTGTATGCCTGATCGTACCGGTTTTTGTTGTATCGCTTTCCAAACAATTTCAGGGTCATATTAAGGCAGGAGAAAAGGAAAATGGAGGCAAACGGGAACAGGAAGAAAAACTTCTCAGCAGCCGCGTGATGCTATTTGCCGGTGTCGGTGGTCTCGTGTTCGTACCTATCTTCAAATCCATTACTCATCTCCCACCATACGTGGGAATGATGCTGGCACTGGGTGTGGTTTGGTTGGTCTCGGAGTACATCCATCCGGAGGAAGATTTCACCGAAGAGCGAAAACACCTTTATAGCGCTCACACTGCGCTATCCCGTATCGAATTGAGC
>JABDLW010000733.1 GCA_013001805.1 Saprospiraceae bacterium
GCCGGAGATTCTCCTTTTAAGTAGTGCCAGGTTAGGGGTTTTTGATTTTCAAATATTGGTGTAAAAGCACAAGTTAAATTGCGATATTTAATTTACGGAATTGCAATTAATTAGACTTTCGGGAAGATCCAGGGTTTACGATAATTGGGTTTAATCAATTTTGAGGCCATACGACTATTGGAAAATCTATTTTTTTGATCATCCCAAATAAGAAAACCCTGT
Source organism: Saprospiraceae bacterium (assembly GCA_013001805.1). GTDB lineage: Bacteria > Bacteroidota > Bacteroidia > Chitinophagales > Saprospiraceae > JABDMH01. Next base: position 223 of record JABDLW010000733.1, read on the forward strand.
CCCGACCTTACTGCAATATTTGCCATGTGTGCATTGATTGCCACTGCTCGTCCAACTTCAACCGGACAAACCGGTTCTTCCCTGCTTTTTACACAGTGAATAAAATTTTCCGGATGTTTCACATGGCCATTAGCTCCCTGAGTGGCAGGCACGGGGGCAATTTTTGTGGCTTTTTTCTGCTCGTCCCATTCTGGTAATACTTCCCACTTACTTCGGTCAGCTACCAGTGTTCCATTTTCGCCAACAAAGGCAACTCCATAGTGACGACCAAATGGACCGATCTGCTTGCCGGCATTATTTTCCCAATGCACCATATAACCGGGATAATTAAAGGTGGCAGTCATGGTGTCAAATGTTTCACGCATTCGCTCCGCTGATTCTATTTGTGTGCCGGCAGCCAGAACTGAGCTTGCAGGGATCTGAATATTCTTAGCCCATAAAGCCATGTCCAGTAAGTGCACGCCCCAATCGGTCACCAGACCTCCACCGTAATCCCAGAAAAACCGCCAGCTGCCGTGATATCTAGCGTCATTAAAGGGGCGTTTGGATGCCGGGCCTAAAAACAAATCATAATTCACTCCTTCCGGCACTTGACTATCGCTTTGTCTTTTCGGTCCCAGTCCATAATTAAAATTGCCCCAGACATTGGTTTTCTGTATTTGTCCCAATTTTCCCGAAGCCAAATACTGCATCACTTGATTCCACACTTCACTACTACGTTGCTGCTGACCAACCTGAACAACCCGGGCGTATTTTCTCGCTGCTTTCACCATGACATTGCACTCCTCTATACTATTGGCCATCGGTTTTTCGACATACACATCTTTTCCGAGTTCGCAAGCAAAAACGGTTGGCAGGCAATGCCAATGATCTGGTGTCCCAATGATTACGGCATCAATATCCTTTTGCTCCAGTAGGTGCCTAAAATCCTCGTACAAAACAGGTTGTGCATATCCAGCCATAACCAGATCCCGTGACCTTTTTTTCAAGACCTTGGCATCGCAATCACACAATGCAACGCAATTTACTCCCTCCACCTTTAGGTGGTTTAAGAGGACATGAAAACCCCGGTTATTACAACCGATCAATCCCAGGTTAACCTGGTCACTAGGTGGCAAACCCTTATGACGATTGGGTAGAATAAATGGAAATTGAATATCAGCTGCTCCCACACTTGCTAAAAGTGCTGCTCGTTTCATAAAACTTCGTCTTTTCGGATCCATAGTCGTAAAATGTGTGAATTGAAGGATTAAACTTGGCTTTTTTCAATCTCATTTGCCTTTCCTAAAGTAAGATTAAAAAACATAAGGGCCCGGATAATGCTTGCCATACATGGTGCTTCCTCAATTATTTTGTGATATTGGATAGACCACATGATAAAGGCCGGGCTAGCTAGTAGATATGCACTTTTTGTTTCCATTACTATGGACTGGATTGAAGATTATCTATCTTCAAGTCCTCAATTGCGATGCATTACAAGAAACTACACGTGGGTGATACAGTGGTCGAATTTCACAACAATTGGTTGGGGGAGGAAACCGTAATTGTTTTTGGCAAAATTGTCTCTAAGAAATCTTCCATCCTCGGCACCAATCATTACTTTGAAGTTCAGGAGAATGGTGAACGTGCCAAATATGTGCTTACAACAAAAGTTGATGCCAATCTACAGGTAAAAATAGACCTGCTCCGCAATGGTGATCTGATTCAAACTGATGTCCCGATCGACTTTGGTACCATGCCAAAGACTCCAGCCAATCTGGAAAAAGAAAAGGGATTAGTCTGCCTGAAACAATATGATTTACAGGAGGCCCTGGATCATTTCAAAAAATCCCTTGATTTCGATGCCAAGGACCCGGAAATCTACTTTCATATGGCCTGCGCTTATTCGGTTTTGGAAATGCCACTGGAAGGTTTTCGGTCACTCGAGAAAGCTGTTACAAATAATTTACAAGATACAGAGGCCATTCTCAATCACGACATGTTGGCATATGTCAGAATGCATCCGGCATTTGAAGACTTCTCCAATTCGCGCTTCACCAAAATTGATGAAAGCCAGTTTTTGGGAGAAAAAGATTAATCCTCTAGGATTTACATATCCAAACAGAAACATATATTTTTACTTTGGAATGATTTATGTTTTGGATAAGAAGGCAACGTCAAATAACCCTGTATTGTAAGGGCCCTGCAATGAAAAATCGTCTAGCTATCTTAACTCTTCTTTGCCTCTGTATGACATTCATTGCATCAGGGCAAAATTATGTCGATTCGCTGACAATCGAATTGGATAGCCACTATATAAAGTCCGATTTGCCCGGCTTCGCCGTGGCTTTGGTAGATCAGGATCGGGTGATCTATGAACATGGATTTGGCTTCGCCGATCGATTAACCAAGGCACCTTTCACGCCAGAAACTATCCTAAACGTAGGTTCGGTTTCGAAAACCATCGTCGGTGTAGCTCTGGTAAAAGCGATCGAAGATGGCAGTTTAACCATGGACACGGAAATCAATTCGCTGTTGCCATTTACCATCGTCAATCCTTATCATAAAGATGTGCCGATTTTAGTTCGGCATCTCTGTTCACACTCTTCGACGCTGCTCGACACCAGACATTATCGCAATACCTATATCGCTCCGGTGGAAAATCAATATTTATCTGAAGGCATTTCGCAAGACTTCGCCAACTTTATAAATGGCCATCCTAAGATGCCGATGATTGATTTTTTGGAGCATATTTATAGCGAAGAGGGAAAGTGGTATCGAAGTAGGAATTTTCTCAAGGAGAAACCGGGTGCGGTCTTTCATTATAGTAATCTGAATGCCGCTTTAGCCGCATATCTGATTCAAACTGCCGCAGTAAAACCTTTTGATTTTTATACGGAAGAAAAAATACTAGAACCATTAGGCATGACATCTTCAGCCTGGAAGACTGATTACCTGGATAAGTCAAAATTCGCTACGCGATACTTCCCCAACGGAGATATCGTTCCAGACTATGCCCTGATTACCTATCCGGATGGTGGATTTTACAGTTGTGTCGCTGATATGGCAAAATTTCTTGTGACTATTATCAAAATGAGCACAGGTACCAGTGAGTATCTCAATGACAAGTACACCAATATACTACTGCCCGGTGATGAAGATTTGGACCGTGTTTTTTGGGGCATCAATGAAGACACAAGAAATGTCGGTCACTCGGGGAGTGATCCCGGAACCCAGGCAGATCTGCAATTTAATCTGGACAGAAAAATTGGCCGCGTGATTCTTACCAATATCAATGCCGAAGACAACAAGGATTTGGAGGAACAATACGGCGATATTTTTTCCATTCTCGCTAAATACGAGAAACTGATCATTCGGTAACCATCTCTCTGGTTAGTTTACACCAGGTCGGGAGGATGTTCTTGCCGACGATCCGAAGATAAATTTCCAGCATCTAATCAGCGATTACCTTTGGTCTGATTCTGACGGCCCAGCGCCAGATGAATGGTAAAAGGTGCCCCAGGTAAGATAAACTCATTTACTAAGGATCCCCAGGTTCAAAATTTCATCTAACTATCTCCGGCCAAAGACCTTGCGGCCTGGATTTCCTGCTTCACTAAGCGGGAAACGCACCAGTTTTTCCTATTCTGAAAGCTCTTTTATGGGTTTAAGCTCCACCCTTCGAAATTCAACCTCAGCACCTTCCGCTTGCAAAGCGATCTGACCCTGCTGTGCCGTACAATCAAATCCATGATTGACAAAATCACCGTTTACCCATACTTTGATCTGGTCACCAAGACATTCGATATGCATATGATTCCACTCACCAACCGGATTTTCAGATCCATCGGTCAGATTCAAGATTCTA
>JABDLW010000788.1 GCA_013001805.1 Saprospiraceae bacterium
ACAAACGCTAAATTACCGGACCTGGCACCTGGCAGATACAGACGTTTATTTCTTACCATATTTTCACATTTCGTGATTTGTGCATCGGGAAGTATTTTCTTACTATACACATTGATCCATATCTTTATCCATGCTCAGCCAATCATGTGCCATAAATCTTGGTCCCCGGGGAAAGTGGGAACCATCGGAGAAGCTTCCGGAGTGCCTGGCTCCTAATATTATCGCAACATAGTGGATGTAATCTCAGTCATCTACAATCCTGCATCAGGTAAGGGAAACCATAAAGCTCGCTTAAACGAGTTAATCACGGAACTTAATGCTCGGTGGTCCCAGAATTACCGGATCATACTGACCAAAGCACCCGGTGACGGAATCAGGGTGTCCAGAGATGCTACTTTACAAGGGAGTAAATTAATTATTGCGGCCGGAGGTGATGGCACTATCAATGAAGTAGTAAATGGCATACTGGCTGCCCGGGTTTCTGGTTCAACTTCTCCTGAGTTGGGTATTGTAAATACGGGCAGTGGAGCCGATTTTGTCAGGACATTGAAACTTCCTCAGGGCATGCGGCGTCAGCTAGACATAGTACTACACCAGTCAGCAAGGCCGGTCGACTTAGGCATGGTGCAATGCAAAGGAGAAGATGGGAAGCCGGTGCGTCGCTATTTTGTCAATGAATGTCAAGTAGGCATAGGTGGTGCCGTGGTATCTGATATGAATAATAAAAGGAAACATTTCGGAGGCACTCTGGATTTTAGTGTTGCGGCTCTGAGGCAATTATATCATTATAAATCGTCCATCATAAACGTTTGGATTGATGGACAGAAATGCAATCCTCAAGAATTGTTAGGAATCGTAATGGCAAATGGTATCTATTCAGCTGGGGGAATGAAAATGGCCCCTAATGCTCAAATTGATGATGGTTTTTTGCGCATCCTGCGGATGTCTGAAATGAATTTATTTAATCGCCTTCTTACTTTTATAAAAGTTTACTCAGGTGATCACACCAAATCCAAATATGCCATCTATGAAAAAGCAAAGTATATTGAAATTGATGCTGACAGAGATCTTTGGATCGAGGCCGATGGGGAACTAATTGGCACAACGCCTGCTGCGATCTCGATAGTGCCGGGTGCGATCCGGGTACGGTACTAATCACAGGTTCATTTCGTCCTAATCGTTTTTACTCCAAAAAAGTAGATATTGTGCCATCAATCAGGTTCGAAAAAGCTCCATCTATGTCTCACAATAATTTAATGAAATTTATTCTATTCCTTTTGCTCACCTGGGGTTTGCCCATGGCTGGCTTTGGCCAAAATCCCCCGATCGAAGATGAGCTCAATGAAAAATATGCGGCACTAAAATGGCGCAACATCGGACCGTTACGAGGTGGACGGGCCAATGCCATCTGCGGTGTAGTCGGCAATGACCAGATCTACTACGCTGGTTATACCGGAGGTGGAGTCTGGAAAACGATAGATGCTGGTATGAATTGGTTTAATATTTCGGATGGATTTTTTGGTGTCGGATCAATCGGTGCAATTGCGGTTAGTGAGAAGGATCCAAATGTAGTGGTGGTGGGAACTGGTGAACATGCCGTACGCGGTGTGATGACCTCCTATGGCGATGGCGTTTATAAATCCACAGATGCAGGCAAAACCTGGAGCCATATCGGGTTGACTCAAACGAGACATATTGCCAATGTGATCATTCATCCCGATGATTACAATACCATTTATATTGGAGCCCAGGGAGCAGTGCATGGACCATCGGAAGAAAGAGGAGTTTATAAAAGTACAGATGGTGGCGTGACCTGGAAAAAAACACTGTATGTAGATCAAAATTCCGGGATTTCCAGTCTGGTGATGGACAAGAGCAATCCCCGAATCATGTATGCCGCCACCTGGCAACACCGGCGGTATCCCTGGAAAGTGGAAAGCGGAGGACCCGGCTCATCGATTTATAAATCAACCGATGGAGGTGAAAACTGGAAGGAGATAAGGCTGGGACTTCCCGATACCTTGGGGAAAGTTGGATTGTCGGTTTCATCTGCGGATCCCAATCGCATTTATGCCATAGTCGAAGCAAAAAAGTCGGAATCGGGTTTATATCGCTCAGATGATGCTGGTGCACACTGGACACTATTGTCCAACGATCAAAACATCACCGCGCGCTCCTGGTACTATATGGAGGTTTTTGCCGATCCTGATAACAAAGATGTGGTCTACGTGCTCAATGCACCCCTTATGAAATCAATTGATGGTGGAAAGAACTTTGTGAGTATGCGTGTGGTACATGGGGACTGCCATGATTTGTGGATTAATCCAAAAAACAACAGGAATATTGCCATGGCAGAAGATGGTGGTGCAACCATTACGTTCTCTGCCGGTCAGGTATGGTCTTCCCTGAACAATCAACCCACGGCCCAGTTGTATCGCATTACTGCCGATGAACAAACACCTTACTGGTTGTACAGCGGGCAACAGGATAATCTTTCGGTTGCCATACCCTCCCGCAGCAACACGTACGGTATTCTCACCAGCCACTGGTTTAATGGACCAGGCTGTGAAAGTGCCATGGTGGCCATGGACGACCCCAAGAATCCGCGCATCTTGTATGGCGGTTGCTTTAATGGCCGAATTAGTTTACTCGATACCAAAACCAAGGAATCGAAGGATATTATGGCCTACCCCATGACCAATCTTGGGTATATGGCAAAAGACATGAAATATCGATTTAATTGGAATGCACCTCTGATTAATTCACCCCATGATTTCCGCACCATGTACTATGGTGGCAATGTTCTGTTCAAAAGTGAAAATGGTGGTCTAAAGTGGGAAGCCATAAGTCCGGACCTCACGAAAAACGACACCACAAAACAAATGGAAGGGGGCGGTCCCTTTACCAATGAAGGAGCGGGTGGAGAGAATTATAACACGATTTATTATATAGCCGAATCACCACACGAAAAAGGTGTAATTTATACTGGCTCAGACGGAGGTCTAATCCAACTCTCAAGAGACGGAGGTGCGACCTGGAAAAATATAACGCCGGCCGGATTACCGGAAACCATGATCCATGCTATCGAAGTATCACCACACGACCCGGCAACAGTCTATTTTACCTCCACCCGATATAAATTTAATGACTTCAAAAACTATAGTTATAAATCGACCGACTATGGAAATAGCTGGAAAAAGATTGGTGATGACATCAAGCAAGATGATTTTTTCCGAGTAGTCAGGGAAGACCATAAAGTGCCGGGATTACTTTATGCAGGGGCCGAGCGTGGATTCTATATTTCATTTGACGGTGGAAATCATTTTACATCCTTACAACTGAATCTTCCTATTGTCCCCATCACAGATTTAGTGATCCGAAATAATGATCTGGCTGCATCAACTGCCGGCAGATCATTCTGGATCCTGGATGACCTTTCCGTTTTCCAGCAGTCAAAGGGGGAATTAACCGGATCGGCACCAAAAATATTTCAACCAAAACCTCAATCCCGCATTTTAATAAACTCCACTTTTTTTCTGGTTACAGAACCTGCCTATGGCGAAAATCCGGCCGAGGGTATTGCATTGGATTATTATGTACAAAATGTCGGGGATTCACTCTTAAAAATGGAAATCATCGATCAGGAAGGGATGACCATTCGCACCATTACCAATGAAGAGGAATTTAAACCCAGTATGTTGGGTGGCCGGGGAAATATTCCTGCTACGAACACAGAAAACCTTCCCGACCAGGATGGATTGAACCGTTTTACCTGGGATTTTCGGACGCAGGGACTCAAAAAAATTCCTGACGTATTCGTCTTGGGAGCTGATTACCGGGGTCACCGTGTGGCACCCGGAACATACCGGGCTCGACTAAGTACAATGGGTGACACAGTGGAGACTGAGTTGCAAGTGCTGCCACCACCCGACGTTGAAGTGCCAGAAGCGGTTTGGGTGGAGCAACAGAATTTCATGTCAGAATTGGAGGAAAGAATCAACGAAATGCATATCGCCGCGGAGGCCGCTCTGCAAATTAGTACAAAATTAAAAGCAATTATCGCGGATATTGGCGAAGACCAGGCCTTGGATACGCTAAAGAAGGCAGGCACAAATTTAGAAAAGGAAATGAGCACCTGGACACAAAAAGTGGTGGAATTACGTCAGAAAGGATTTCAGGATGCATTAAATTGGCCGGCTGGTTTAAATGCAGAATTTTTTCTTTTACGCAATAACCTGGATACTTATGATCCCCGCATTCCCGAAGGATATCATGCCCGGTTTGAAGATCTGGAAAATACCTGGAAAGCAGTTAAAGCAGAATATAAAGACCTCATGGAAAACAAAGTAGCGCAGTTTAATATTCTTTACGAACAGGCAAAAATGCCCGCGCTAAAAATAGCGGATAAAAAAGAGTCCAAGCCCTGACGAACAGACCTTGGGATAGGTCAGATATTGCTGAAGTTGTTGGTACTTATTCGCGGGCTCGCAGAAAGCTTTTTGCACTTTGGTGACAGGGAGCAAACCAAAGAATATCTCGGAGTGGAAGACCGTCAGCTTGCAAAGGATTTTGCCTTTTGAAAACCTCTTTTATCCCACGCAACTTCCAGTCATAAAAAGTAAGCACCCGGGAAGAGAGCCATTTTGTCAATTTACATTTTCTGGAAAGTTGCCTGCACATCCGCAGTAATTGAGGCAATAAAAAATCGCAGCGATTCTATGTTCAGATTTTGCTAACTTCAAAGAGTTGCTGAATTTTAAGAAATCGCATTATTCCTCCATTTAATCACTGATCATGAAAATTAATAGCCAGAAACAGCAGGACCCAAAGTCGTGCAAAGCAATCAGTTCTCCTAAAACTTTTCATCTACTCCTCCTCTTATTTGTTTTTTTCTTCCTAATGGGAGAGTATGCTTGTCAAGATGCAGGTAGTAAAAAAATAGACACTGATGATATAGGGGGAATGGTGACCGGCCCCAATGGTCCTGAGGCCGGGGTTTGGATAATTGCGGAAACCCACGACCTACCAACTCGTTATGCCAAAATCGTGGTGACGGATGATGCCGGGGCCTATTTAATACCTGATCTCCCGGAAGCCAATTACGACATTTGGGTTCGGGGATATGGGTTGGTGGATTCACCCAGGAAAAAAACCAAGCCCGGTGTCAGTCTGGACCTGGAGGCCACACCTGCTCCATCCGCTGCAGCCGCTGCGGAATATTACCCCTCCGGATATTGGTTTTCTCTATTGGAAGTTCCGGCCAAAAGCGAGTTTCCCGGCACCGGGCCAGACGGTAATGGGATTTCACCCACCATGACCACTCAAGCCAATTATATTCGGAGCATTAAATCAGGTACCTGCCTAGCCTGTCATCAAATGGGGGGCAGGGGCACCCGGGAAATACCCCCTTCACTGGGAAAATTCGAAAGTTCGGTTGCTGCCTGGGCACGGCGCATTCAGTCCGGCCAGGCCGGCGCCAATATGATTTCAGGAATGCACCGCATCGGCTTCGAAGGCTCGGTAAAAATGTTCGCAGAATGGACGGATCGCATTGCATCTGGTGAACTGCCACCTGCCCCACCCCGGCCAGAAGGGATCGAAAGAAACGTAGTGATCACGCAGTGGGATTGGGCTGATCCTAAGGCATACCTGCATGATGTAGTATCTACGGATCGGCGAAACCCCACTTTGAATGCCAACGGGAAGCTTTACGGAGCATTAGAAGCCAGTGCCGATTACCTTCCGGTATTAGACCCGGTGAAAAATGAAGCAAGCCAGGTGCCTTTAACCATGCGTGATCCCAGTACGCCTGCAGCTTCCGGGCCCGAAATGCCACAACCTTCTCCCTATTGGGGCGACGAACCCATTTGGAACAGCAAAGCCAATGTCCATAACCCCATGTTTGACCATGAAGGGCGAGTCTGGATCACTGCCGCAGTGCGGCCGCGTGATAATCCCGCTTTTTGCAAGGAGGGTTCTGATCATCCATCCGCACAACTATTTCCCTTGCAAGCCTCAGGTCGACACCTGGGTGTTTATGATCCAAAAACAGACACTTATACTCATTGCAGCACCTGCTTTAGTACGCATCACCTGATGTTTGCTGAGGATGAAAATCACACCCTTTGGACCAGTGGTGGAGGTCCCGCTATTGGTTGGCTCAATACCAAAATGTTTCTTGAAACGGGAGACGAAGAAGCAGCCCAGGGCTGGACCGCTCTCATTCTGGATATCAACGGAAATGGTAAACGTGATGAGTATGTCGAACCGGATGAAGCATTGGATCCCTCAAAGGATCAACGCATAAACCGGGGTCTGTACTCAGTAGCTCCGGCACCCGATGGTTCGGTGTGGGGGACCACCTTGGGTTATCCGGGAGGACTGGTACGCTTAGATCCCGGAGATGATCCACCTTTTACGAGCCTGGTGGAATACTTTGAACTTCCTGTAGACAGCGAGGGAGAACCCGCAGAAGGCTTTTCACCTAGAGGAGGCGATGTCGATCGAAATGGTGTGTTTTGGGTTGCTTTGGCCAGCGGGCATTTGGCTAGCTTCGATCGCAGCAAATGCGCCACACTTAATGGACCCTCAGCGACCGGACAGCACTGTCCCGAAGGTTGGACTTTTTACCCGGAACCATTACCACAATTGCAGGGAGTCTCTGGCCCGGGCAGTGCCGAAGCGAGTTACTACTCCTGGGTGGATCAATTTAATACACTTGGTCTGGGAGAAAATATCCCGATCAACACCGGAAATGAAGCTGAGGGCTTGCTGGTACTAAAAGATGGAGAATGGATCGTACTTCGTGTACCCTACCCCCTGGGTTTTTTCACGAAATGGATGGACGGCCGAATTGATGATCCGGATGCCGGTTGGAAAGGAAGAGGAATTTGGGCAACGATCAGTACGCGTACACCTTTTCATATGGAAGGGGGTAAGGGTACAACCAGTAAGGTGTTTAAATTTCAGTTAAGGCCCGATCCATTGGCCGACTGAAAATAAATCCTTGGTGGTAATATATTGTACATACTTTGGGGTCCCACACAGACACAAAGGACACCAAGCTCTTTGCTAGGAATAAATCAAAATATTTGCGGCCTCCGTGACTTGGCGGGAAAATTAATATATCATTTTTTGAGGTTCCCACAGAAACACAAAGGGCACCAAGTTCTCTCAAGATTAAAATAAAACCTAGCGACCTCCATGTCTTGGCGGGGAAAATTAATATATGGTTTTTTGGGTTCCCACAGAGACGCAAAGGGCACCAAGTTCTTTTAAGATAAAATAAAACCTTAGCGACCTCCATGTCTTGGCGGGAAAATGAACGTTATGTGGAGATAAAGCACTGTGATCGCTTCAGAATCCTTACAGGCTTCAGAATCGATCTGGTGAAAACTCATAGGATGGAATTACCACTATTTCTCGCAAAATAAGGGAGACACCAAAGCTCAGGAGCCTCCCTTATGAAATACTCTAATAAAACACTTAGTCTTAGTTAGTAAACCGGATTAGCGGGTATTGATTTCCACGATACCTCCGGCATTCGATTTTCCTGTAACCGTTCGATGAGTCAGATTAATACCTACCCGGATGGAAACCACTTCATCCATATTGATAAGATCGTTGACCGCATTGTAATCATGTCCCACCTCCATCCCATTCACCATATATAGTAAATCGCTTTGCTGGGAGCGCCTTGATCGGATATTTACATTTCTGCCAAATCCCGTGACAAGAAGCCCTGGTTCCTGTCGCAAGGCTGCAGCCAGGTCGAAAAAATGACCGTACCCCGGACGCTGGCTAGTAGATTGTTCTTCAACTCTGGATGTTGTTGAGCAATTCATTAGTAGCGGCACTAATAAGATAAAGACAATTGATGTTTTCATAATCCAAGATTTTGGTTGGTATTTCGGCCGAATTACCCATTAGCAAAATATTATTATCTCAAAGTAAACAGGTCTGGTCCAGTTTTGATGTTTGAACAAAATGATTTATTTTTGTTGTATCTATTAATTATATTCATACATGGAATTAAGACATCTCAAGATGATTCAGGCGGTTGCCAAGGTGGGGACGCTTTCTCAGGCCAGTAAACAACTCAATCTAACCCAGTCAGCGCTTAGCCATCAACTGCGGGAGATTGAGGAAGAGCTGGAAACGCCTTTGTTCCATCGAATGAATAAAAAACTGGTCCTATCGCATGCCGGCCAGATTATGCTCGAAACGGCAAGTAGTGTCTTAAATAAACTGGAAGAAGCGCGCCAGGAAATCAGGAAAGAGCTCTGCGGAGATATGGGAACCATTAATTTGAGTACCCAATGTTACACCTGTTACCATTGGCTGCCATCGGTCTTAAAAACATTTGCTCTGCACCAGGAAAAAATTAAGCTAAATATCCTGCCAGAATATACACGCGAACCAATACCGGCACTTTTGAATGGTGAGTTGGATCTGGTCATCACCAATTTAATGGGTGAGAGCGATAAAATTGCGTACAGAGAATTATTCTGGGATGAACAATTAGTAGTGGTGGGTGAAGATCATCCCTGGGCGCTAAAGCCATTTATTTCTGCTGAAGATTTTGCCGAAGAGAATCTCATCATTTATTATGGGCCCATAGAAGAAAGTGCGCTGTACCAAAAGGTACTGGCGCCAAAAAATATTAAGCCGAAAAATGTCATCGAAATGCAACTCACGGAAGCCGCGATCGAAATGATTAAAAGCGGACTTGGCATCAAGGTAATGGCCGCCTGGGCAATTAAACCGTATTTGAAAGACCACCCCATCAAAACCATCCCGATCACAAAATCGAGGTTATATCGCACCTGGTATCTGGCCTACCTCAGAGCTGCCGGATGGAAAGATTATTACGACACATTCTGGTCACATCTGGTAGCTAGTATGAAGGGAGAAAGTATTTAAAATCACTTTTAACAAATGGGTACCTCTATCAACCCCATTCATGGTAAAAACAATTTTCTTTGAAAATCTATTTAATAATATGCTTCACCATACTTCGTTGATCGTCAGTCAGATAGCTACTGCTATCTTTCTTCCTCCAGCCTTATCTGGCTCGCATCTTATT
>JABDLW010000862.1 GCA_013001805.1 Saprospiraceae bacterium
TGTGCATCTCGGACATACCTCAATTATTGAGAAAATGCAAGAGTTGGCCGCAGAATTGAATGGAGAAACAATTCTGGTGACTTTTGATCCCCACCCCAGAAAAGTCATCTATCCGCATGACACATCATTAAGGTTACTCTCAACCAAAGCTGAGAAAATTCGCCTTTTCGAAAAAACCGGCATCGATCATTTAGTCTTTTTCCCATTTTCTATTGAGTTTTCGCAGTGGGATCCCAATGAATATATCGAGAATTTTATCATTGAAAAATTTCATCCGAAATGTGTCGTCATCGGATATGACCATCGCTTTGGGCTAAACCGCTCCGGGAATGTAGATTTCTTAAGATCTTACGAAAAGCGTGGTGGATTTACCGTCTTTGAGTTGCCACAAAAGGTCACTGAAGAACTTGAGATCAGCAGTACACGAATCCGTAGTTTTATTGCTGATGGAGATATTTCTCGAGCCAATCAGCTTCTTGGTCATCCCTACCTGATCAGTGGCGAGGTAGTACCTGGAGAGCAAATTGGAGAAAAGCTGGGATATCCAACAGCAAACATTCTGATTGACGAGTCGCTAAAGCTGATTCCACCGGTAGGTGTTTATGCCGCCCGGGTGGTTCACAACAATAAAAGGTATGGTGGGATGATGTACATTGGCACCCGGCCCACCGTGTCTAAGAAAGGCAAGCTTTCCATCGAAATAAACATTTTTGAATTTAATGACGACATATACAGTGAGAAACTAACCATTGAAGTACTTAAGTTCTTGCGCTCCGATCAGGTTTTCGAAACCCTCGATGAATTGAGAGAACAGCTTGATCATGATAAGGTCGAGACCCAGGCTTATCTCCGCACAGCCATAAATAGTTTTGCCGAAGCGACCATTCTAATTCTGAATTATAATGGTCGAAAACATCTGGAAACTTACCTACCGAGCGTTGTACGATTCAATGGAGGCTACCAGGTCGTAGTAGCTGACAATGGTTCCACCGATGACTCCATCGCCTTTCTTTCATCTAATTATCCTGAAATCAGAATTATCCAACTGAATGACAATCACGGGTTTGCCGGTGGTTATAATCGGGCGATCAAATTGCTCAACTCTGACTTTATTATTTTACTGAATTCCGATGCAGAGGTAACTAACCTTTGGGCTAACAAACTTATCGATTTCCTCAGTTCACGTCCGGATATCGGGGCCATTCAACCTAAAGTAAAGTCGGCTCTTGAAAAAAATCTATTTGAGTACGCGGGAGCTGGGGGTGGTCTGTTAGATAAGTTTGGCTATCCATTTTGTCAGGGAAGAATTTTATCGGAAGTAGAGCAAGATCTGGGTCAGTATGACCGTCCTAAGGAAATATTCTGGGCGACCGGTGCTTCCATGGTCATCCGGAAAAAGATTTTTGAGAAATGCGGGGGGTTTGACGAAGATTTCTTTGCTCATATGGAGGAAATCGATCTCTGTTGGAGACTTAAGCAGTTTGGCTATCAAATTTGGGTTTTGCCTAGTTCGGTCGTTTACCATCTGGGTGGCGGTACGCTCTCCTATCAAAGTCCACGAAAAACATATCTGAATTTCAGGAATGGCATGAGCCTTTTACTCAAAAACGAAAAAGGAATGACCTTGCTTTGGCTTTTCCCAACCCGCATGATTCTCGATCTGGTTGCCGGATTGCGTTTTTTGTTGGTCGGTGAATTTGATAATGCTAAAGCGGTTTTAAATGCCATAGGGTACGTCATCATTAATTTCGGTCGAATTTGGAAAAAGAGAAGCCATATTCTCGCAAACAAGAAAAGGCTGAAGATTGGCAACGATAATTCTAAAACCGGACGATATCGTGGAAGTATTGTTTGGGAGTTCTTTATTATGGGTCGCAAGAAATATCATGACCTGCGCTATGTAGCAAAAAGGATTTCATGAGGTACAAATCGGAAGTGGTTTTTGAGAATGACCAGGTGTTAATTGTAAATAAAGCTCCTGGAATCTCGACCGTAGCCAATCGCCATGATCTTCGGGCTCCCTACCTCCTACGCTGGCTCAACAATAAATATCCGGTAGTACTCCCGGTACATCGACTTGACCACAATACGTCAGGGCTCGTTTGCTTTGCTAAAGATAAAGACGCACAAACCCAACTGTCCACTGCCTTTCAAAACCGGGAAGTGGTAAAGAAATACAAGGCCATCGTACAAGGCGTACCTTCTGTTGCCGAGGGCAAGATCGAAGCAAGGATCTTTAAAGCAGAAAATAGAAATGAAGTTTTTATTTCATCAAAAGGCAAGAATGCCATTACCCATTACCGGGTCGAGCAAAGTTTCAGAGGTTTTGCATTGTTGGATATCGACATTGAAACCGGACGGACACATCAGATCAGAGTTCACCTACAGCATATCGGACATCCCCTGCTGGTAGATCCCATGTATGGAGGTCGGGATTCCTTTGTTCTGTCCAGCATTAAGCATCGATACCGGGGAGAGAAAGACAAAGAAAGACCCTTATTGATGCGAACCCCTCTGCACGCATACTATCTTGAATTGCCCGTATTTGGTCAAGTGATCAAAATGGAAGTTCCATTGCCCAAAGACATGAAAGCTGTGCTAAATCAATTTGAAAAATTGCTCGGGTGATAAGTTGAACAGATTTATCACTCTTCGAAATGGTGCTTCTTTGTTCTTCGCCTCAATCGGCCATTAAGCCAGGCGTAAGCTGTTGTTATTGCCCTGTAGATATTCGGTAATCTCGGTCACAGCAATGTAGGAAAGGAGTGCGTTGAAATTTGCAATGCACCAGCTTTCCAGTTTACTGATCTCTTCACGTGATAATCTTCCAAGCGATTTCCGAAGTTCTTTTCTAAATATTCTTTGATCAAAGCTTACCTTTTCCAGGATAATTTTGCTGTAGGACAGCCAAGACATGCGCTTCTGCATTCGATTGGATTTTTAAGATTCTCAGACCTTAGAACGACGATTGTCGGGATGAGATTATGAAGATATAAAAAGTTATTTTCTTTTTAACTTTTTAGCTGTTTTTCTGCGATTTTTTAGTATGACTCGCTTCTGCCTTTTTTTTCGGTCTCCCAGCAATTTCTCGACTAAATCCGGACGATTGATCGAGCGTAGCTTGGCTCTGATCTGACTCCAATTCTCTGGCTTATACCAGAAGAAAAAGAGATGCTGATTTTTCTTGTCAGCCTTACTCTTGGCAGTATAGACCGGTTTTAGCGTGTAAGGATGCAGACCTGTGTAGTAGATGACGGTAGCTACAGTCATTGGAGTCGGGGTGAAATCCTGCACCTGCTCCAAACGAAATCCCATGTCTTTAGTCTCGGCGGCAAGATTTGCCATGTCCTCCTCTTTACATCCGGGATGACTAGAGATAAAATAGGGTATCAGTGGCTGATCCAACCCGTGCTTTTCATTTAGAGAATCATACTTCGCCTTGAATTCGTGAAAGTGCTTGAATGACGGCTTCCGCATGATCTTTAGTGTATCATCTGAAGTATGTTCAGGTGCAACCTTCAATCGACCACTTATATGGTGACAAACCACTTGCTCGAGATATTCATCTAAGCTGTCATCTGCTTTCTTATTATATGAATCAACCAGCAAATCATAACGAATTCCACTACCAACAAAGGCTTTTTTCACCTCGGGATGTGCATCTACTTTACGGTACAATTCGGTCATCGGCTTATGGCTGGTGTCGAGATTGCTACACACTACCGGATGAATACATGAGGGACTGACACACCTGTCGCAGATGCTTTGAATCTTGCCCTTCATCTTGTACATGTTGGCTGATGGGCCACCCAAGTCACTTATATAACCTTTGAAATCAGGCATTTGCACCACTTTTTCCACTTCATTGAGGATCGATTCTTCAGATCGACTGGCTATAAATTTGCCTTGATGGGCAGAAATAGTACAAAAACTGCAGCCACCAAAACATCCACGATGCATATTAATGCTAAATCGAATCATTTCATAAGCCGGGATAGAACCCCGTTTGTCGTACTTGGGATGAGGTGCGCGTGTATAGGGCAAATCAAAAGATGCGTCAATTTGATCTTCTGTCATGGGTGGATACGGTGGATTGACAATTAAGTGATCATCGCCGATTCCCTGAATAAGCCGGTTGGCATGGACCTTATTTGATTCTTGTTCTACATGTTTAAAATTTGCTGCGTAAGCTTTCTTGTCCTTGAGACATTGCTCATGACTGCTCAGGTGTAGTGTCTCCCAATGCTTGTTGATGGGTATTGATGTTTCCCGGGATTGTAAAAAAGCAGTTTGGGGAATGGTACGCAGAGAAGAAAATGGGACCCCTTTTTCAAGTAGCCGTAGAATTTCACGCAATGGCATCTCTCCCATACCATACACAAGGAGATCCGCACCACTGGTTTTAAGAATGGAAGGTAGAAGGCGATCTGACCAATAATCGTAATGTGTCACTCTTCGCAAAGAAGCTTCAATTCCTCCTATCAAGATGGGTACGTCAGGATACAGATCTTTGAGAATTTTGCAGTAGACACTTGTGGCGTAGTCCGGTCGAAAACCAGCAACACCTCCCGGGGTGTAAGCGTCCGTAGTTCTTTTTCTTTTGCCCGCAGTATAGTGATTGACCATGGGATCCATACATCCACCGGTAACTCCAAAAAATAACCGCGGAATTCCCATCTTCTTGAAATCCCGGAGATCATCTTCCCAGTTGGGCTGAGGAACAATAGCTACACGAAAACCCTCATCCTCAATTATCCGGCCAATAACAGCTGATCCAAAGGATGGATGATCCACGTAAGCATCTCCGGAAAATAATACTACATCGATATCAGACCAACCTCTGAGTTCTACTTCTTTCCAGGTGATCGGAAGCCAATCTGTAATCTGCCTTTTTTGCATATCCGGCAAATTTAAGGATATTAAAGGTGAGAGATTGTGATTTTATGAATATCCGGACGGCCATAGCGGTCCAAACGACTTACTTGATCTTCCGCATACGCAAATGTGCCGGCGTTATTTCGAGGTATTCATCTTCCTTAATATATTCCATCGCTTCCTCCAGTGAAAAGACAATCTTAGGTGCAATCTTTGCGGCATCATCCGCACCCGATGCCCGCATGTTAGTGAGTTTCTTACCTTTTATTACATTCACTTCCAGGTCATTATCTCTGGTGTTTTCACCTATCACTTGTCCTTTATATACCTGGTCACCCGGCTCTACGAAAAACTTTCCCCGATCTCTCAGACGATCGATGGCAAAGGCCAAGGCCTGCCCGGTTTCCATGGAGACCAGTGATCCATTAAAACGGCCGGAAATCTCTCCCTTATGGGGCGCATATACCTTGAATCGATGAGTCATAACCGCCTGACCTGCAGTGGCAGTAAGAATTCGACTACGCAATCCAATAAGCCCACGGGAAGGAATTTCAAATTCCAGATGTTGCACATCACCCTTCGGTTCCATTTTTTCTAACATCCCTTTTTGTTGGGTCACCAGTTCAATGGCTTTTCCGGCATATTGTTCGGGCACGTCGATCACCAACTGCTCGACCGGTTCATGTTTTTGGCCATCGATTTCTCTAATGATAACCTGCGGTTTACCTACTTGCAATTCATATCCCTCCCGGCGCATGGTTTCTATCAAAATGGACAAATGGAGAACTCCCCGGCCATATACATTAAATTTGTCCTCCGTATCGGTCTGTTCGACTTTGAGAGCCAGGTTTTTTTCAGTTTCTTTGAATAACCGGTCTCTGAGATGTCGAGAAGTCACAAATTTGCCTTCTTTACCATAAAATGGCGAATTGTTTATCGTAAACAGCATACTCATGGTCGGCTCATCTACTTCAATCCGGGGCAATGCTTCCGGTGACTCCAATGAGGCGATGGTATCTCCTATCTCGAAATCATCCGCTCCGACTATTGCGCAGAGATCACCACTCCTTACAGATTTCACTTTAGTTCTTCCCAGGCCTTCAAAAACGAAAAGCTCCTTTATTCGGACCTTCTTGATCTTTCCTGCCTTTTGACAAATAGCATAGTCAACGCCCTCGCTCAAATTTCCTCTATACACCCGACCGATGGCGATACGTCCCACAAAGTTGGAATAATCCATCGATGTGATTTGCATCTGTGCCGGGCCTTCGACATACGGCGCGGGAGGTATCTGGCTAATGACACAATTGAGGAGGGGGGTGATATCTTCCGTACGTTGCTTCCAATCATAGCTCATCCAGCCCTGTTTTGATGATCCGAAAATGGTTTCGAAATCTAACTGGAATTCCTGCGCATTAAGGTTAAACATCAGGTCAAATACATCTCCCTGGACGTCCTCGGGTTTGCAATTCTCCTTATCCACCTTGTTGATGACAACGATAGGTTTCAAACCCAGATCAATGGCTTTGCTCAGGACAAAACGAGTCTGGGGCATGGGACCCTCAAAAGCATCGACCAGGAGCAATACCCCATCAGCCATCTTCAACACTCTTTCCACTTCTCCTCCAAAATCGGCGTGCCCGGGGGTATCAATTATATTGATTTTCACGTCATTATATACTACCGAGACATTCTTCGAAAGGATGGTGATCCCTCGCTCCCGCTCCAGTTCATTATTGTCGAGAATTAAATCTCCGGTCTCAGTCCGATCACCAGTGGTACGACTGAATTCGATGATTCTATCCACTAACGTCGTTTTACCGTGGTCTACGTGGGCTATGATAGCGATATTCCTGATATCTTGCATATAAATTTTCTTCTAAAAAGGCCGCAAAGGTATACAAATGTCTTATGCCGGGCCAAGTATTTTCCCTGGGACGGGATTAGTTTGAAAACTTCCCCATTGCTACATCCCGCGCTTCGATCATATCCAGTACAAAAAATTTTCCCATTTGATATTATACACTTGTACGTATTAAGTACCAACCACTGGGGTCGGAAGGATTTGAAGCAGCCGGGATCTTCAAACACGCAATCCAAGTTGCTATTGGGAGGAGTGATAAAAAACTTTGCCGGCAGTTATTGGGGACTAAAAAGCAAGGGGAAAAACTGGCCTTCCATCTTATCTCCCTTTCTAATAACGGGTACGCCTTCGAGTAGAGGATCATTGCTATCAGAGTACGTGCCATCGGCAAAGACATTTAGTACGAATGCTCTCCGTGCCCGTTCCGACCTGTTTTCATATGAACCATGCACCATCAGGGGATGATGAAATGCCCCATGTCCTTTTTTCATTTCAATCGGGACAGCTTTAAAGTCGGCCAACTGATCTTCAGTAAGAAATTGTTTCAAGCCATCCATCTCACCGGCCAGTTCCGGTTTTTCCAGGAGTCCCCAACGGTGACTTCCCGGCACATAATAGAGGCAACCGTTATCAATACTGGCATCATCCAATCCTACCCAACATGTCAGATGCTGCATTGATTTGGTGCGGGTCCAGTATGAATAATCCTGATGCCATGCTACTACACCACCATGCTTCGCCGGTTTGCAAAATAATTGATCGTGCCAGAATCTTATGGCCACATCACCCAAAAGTTGGCTTGCTGCAACTACAAAGGCAGGGTTCCACAAGACATCATGAAAACCGGGTGTAATGCGCCAATGTCCCAGCGAATGGAATAAAACGGTATTGGGATCGCTAGATTCATTAGAGTCAAATTGATAAAAAAGATGGTGACCAGGATGATCGGGTTCGGCAATTTGTTTGAGTTCGTCGAGCAACTGAGCAATATGCTCTTCGTCCAATAATTTAATATTGGATAAATAACCATACTCATCAAAGAATTGAACCTGCTCCCGGGATAGTTTATACTTTTCCCAATCTTCTCCGGAAAGCTGAGGAAACATATCTGAAATCAGGCCATGTATTTTCGAAAGATCCGAAACCATAGATGTTGTAGTTGAAATTTTGATCGCAATTTACTTAAAAGTCAACATTCGTCATTATCACAAGTATTTATTTTAATGCAACAACATACCAAACTATATGCAATTGAATCATAAGTTTTTCCTCATAAATACAAAAGCCAGGTATTGCTACCTGGCTTTTTCTCATACACCAAAATCATTATCCAAAGTACTTTGACTAATCTTAGTTTTGGATCATAGCAATATTAACTTTCGCCTCGTAGGTAGGCATGTTGTAGGTTTGACCATTGTAGTACGGTTGGCTATTGGGCCCCACCTGCTGGTACCCATTTTTCTGTACTTTAATTTTGCAATAGCCCTTAGGTACTGAGTTAATGGTTGCCTTGCCATTGTTACCACTGGTTCCGGTATAATTTTGGCCGTTCTTTGTTACCGTAACTGTGGCACCACTAATCGGTTGACCTTGTCCTCCCGACCAGGTACCATCTTTGTACACCGTTACAATCATATTGGCTGCTTGTGCGGGCGATGCCTGTCCACAATTACCTTTTACTCTTGCATAGATAATCTTGGTATTGTTATTAGGTACGCTTTCAAAAATTTCATGATCCGGATTTACAACAGCTTTCAATGTAACCTTGCTATTGTTCTTAATTTCAACGTTTTTAAACCATACCGGTTGTCCTGAGTTTGCATTTGGACCGATACCACCTTTCAACTTTCCGACGTATGACTTCGAGTACCCGTTCTGGGACACAAACAAAATGACCGGAATATCTACCTTGACACCCACCATTTGTGAATTCGTTATGCTGACACGTACCTTGCTATCTTTGCCTATACATAATCCACCCGGGGTGGCAATAGCTGATACTTTCAGATCAGGCCGCAAGGCCGTCAATGCCTGGGATTCAAACGATGTTTGGTTAGTAAAGGACATGGCCAACATTGCCAATGCACCCAAAGAGAAGAAGAAGGATAAAAATTTTAGAGTTTTCATGATAATAATACTTTTTGAGAGAATAAATAAATAATTTTTAATACTCCCCAAAGATCCGATGATCCCCCTATGCCTACATCACCAAATACAGTGATTTGGCAAATTCCCCTTTTTCAGGGATAGGACCTAACCGCAACAGAGGTTGGCCTTTCTTTCACTTGAAACCGGATGGAGAACCCATTCATTTACATCCTTTGAAACTTCCTTTCTTCCTGGTCCTCGCTAACAACAAAGAGCCAAAGTCCAATTGGATAAAATTAATTTTAACACATCGAAGACAATTTCAAAAGGACCATTCCGTTTCTAGAATAATTAATGCAATAATTCTATCGCAAGCACTTCTAAATCAGTAATGGGTCATCCTTAGTTCGAAGGATACATCCAATCTTTTCAATACCTATTCTTCAATTTATTATTACATCGCTACTTACTGTTTTAAAGTAGTGTAATTACCGCGTTCTAATTTCCTAATCACTAATAAATTTTATTACTTATGAAACTTGCACGCTCTTTTAATTTAATGGCTTTAGCCATCGGATCTATTCCATTACTATTCTCATGTAGTAAATCCGATCAAGTTACGGCAGAACTACATGGCACCATCCAGGTTGAAATAACCGATGCACCTATTGACAATTCAGAAGTATCGGGTTCCCATGTTACTATTTCTGCAATCTACCTGGCTGGAGATTCAAATATTCTGCAACAGGATCAGACAATCGATTTGCTGGCATATCAGAATGGCAACACAAAAAATCTCGGCCTTTTCAGTGTCCCCACCGGAGAATATGATCACATCACCATCGATCTAAATTTACAGGAAGATGCATTTGGAAATACACCAGGTTGCTATGTTGCTACTCTCGATGGTAAAAAGCATAATCTTTATCCCAGCACACAGCTACTTACCCGGCTTACACTACCAGCAAATGACCTTACCATAAATCCCAATGAAAAAACGAATTTGCTCCTGGATTTTGATCTGAGAAAATTAATAAAACATGGAGATCAAAATCAGATTAAATATCAATTTGTAGAAGACCGTAAAATGGAAAGTGGGATCCGGGTTCTTTGTAGAGACAAGACCGGAATGATAAAAGGAGTTTTCGATTCCGGGCAAATAAATGAAAATAAAATCCTGATTTTCGCCTACCGGCAAGGAGTATATAACCAGACACGAGAAATCAAATCGTATTCTTCACCGTCGCAGCATTTTCCTGAAGCTACCAACAGTGCCAAGCTACAAGCTGATGGTTCATTTACTATCCCCTTTCTGGAAAGAGGTACGTATGAGTTGGTCCTGGCAGCATACGATTCTTTAGATGGCTCATTGCTACGTGGTATTCTGCAAGCCACCGGAAATGGCGGCACCATGCTTACCGCGATAAATGTGGAATCAGGAAATGAGACATCAATAACAGGAAAAATCATGGGCTTGATGCCCATTTAGAAATTCATCAACTTATTTAAGGGTACCTCTATTTACCTCTGGATGAGGAATAATTTAAAAAAATGCGAGCCAGGCAAGACTGGAGGAAGAAAGATATCCGTAGCTACCTGTCTGCCATAGCCAGGCAGGCCCGTCTGCTATGGCATGCCGGGCAGGCGATCAACGAAGTATGGCGAAGCATATTATTAAATAAATATTCAAGGAAAATGGCTTTTACT
>JABDLW010000867.1 GCA_013001805.1 Saprospiraceae bacterium
GTCTGTGGCCCCGGGGAGGTAAAACTGGAAGTGTCATGCTGCGGTATCTGCGGTACTGATCTCCATGTATATCACGACACATTTAAGAACTATCCACCGGTGATCCTGGGTCATGAGTTTGTAGGTAAAATTGTCGAAAAAGGGCATGAGGTTAAAGAGATTCCAGCGGCAAATGTTTTTGCCGTTCTGGGTGCCGTAGCGGTCACCTGCCAATCCTGCGCTTATTGCCGAAAAGGTGAATTCATGTTTTGTAAGAACCGGCGTGGTATGGGTCACGGAGTTCACGGTGCTTTTACGCGCTATGCCGTTGTAAGACCGGATCAGCTTTACCCCTTGCCGGAAGGTGTCGACTACCGTCAGGGAGCGCTGGTCGAACCATTGGCCGCAGCCGTCCATGCGGTCTGCGAAGTGGCCCACTACAGACTAGGAGACACGATTCTTATTTCAGGGCCTGGTCCCATCGGTATGCTTTGCCTGAAACTGTTATTGAGACAATCCCTAAAAGTCATCGTTGCAGGTACTGGTCAAGATAGAAGTCGATTGGAAATGGCTACCAATCTGGGAGCTTTCCGAACCATTATGGTGGATGAAGAAAATTTACAGGCAATTATTTCTGACGCTACTGGCGGTGTTGGTGTTGATTTGGCCATAGAGACTGCAGGCGCCGAAGCCTCGGTGGCCAATTGTCTCACCGCTTTAAGGCCACTGGGACATCTGGTACAGGTAGGCCACTTTGGAAAAAAGCTATTGCTGCCGTGGGATCATGTAGCTTTCAAACAGCTGCGAATTAATGGATCCGTCGGTTATACCCGCGACACCTGGACACTGACCATGCAAATTTTAGCACAGGGTTTTAATGCCACTGATATCGTTACCCACGAGTTGCCTTTGCAAGATTGGGAAAAAGGTTTTGAATTAAGCGAAAGTAAAAAAGCGGTCAAAGTGTTATTAAGCCCATAGAAGGAGTAAAAGTGCTTAAAAATGCAAAAGAGATTTGAAAACAAGGTCGGTATCATTACGGGAGCCGGTGCTGGTATTGGCCTCGAGATAGCAACCCAACTCAATGGAGAGGGAGCAAGTTTAGTAGTCAATGATATTGATGAACAAGTTCTGTCTGCAAGTTTTAGCTCAAATGAACAGCTAGTGACAATTGCCGGAGATGCCGGAGACGTGAACCATATTGAAGAATTAGTGACCCGTGCCGTGCATGAATTTGGCAAACTTGATTTTGTGATTGCCAATGCTGGGAAAACCGGCTTCGGCAATTTCTTCGATTTTACGGAGCAGCAGTTTGTCGAGGTCATGAATCTTAATCAACGCGGTGCATTCTTTCTTGCTCAAGCTGCTGCACGTCAGATGCGTGTGCAGGGTCAGGGAGGACGTATCTTGTTGATTTCCTCGGTGCTTGGTGTTCAGGCATATCCACATCTTACTGCTTATGCAATGAGTAAAGCAGCGTTGATCATGATGGCGCGAAATCTGGTGATTGAGCTTTCCCCATATCAGATTACAATAAACTGCCTTGCTCCCGGAGCAACTGTCACACCGCGAACTACTGCAGAGGAAGTTGACTATGCTAAAACCTGGAGTAGTCTGATACCTATCGGTGATGCTTGCGAACCCAGTGACATCGCACCTTTGGCCTTATTTATTCTCTCCGATCAGGCCAGTCATATTACCGGGCAAAACATTGTTATTGATGGAGGCTGGACATCGGTAAGCAAATATCCAGCCCCTCCGACTTAACTACTAAAGTTCAAAAAATCATACACTTATGAGATCTTTATTTTGGGCCTCGATACTTTCATTTGTTTACGGACTGTCACCGGCACAAACGGTTTCTTCTTCAGCCTGGACGTACCTAGAAATTGATACAAGTAAGCAGAAATGGGGCGATTGGGCTGAGCCAACCTGGCTGCGTTATTTTGGTCTTGATGTGGCTGATATCAATGGTGATCGTTTTTTGGATATTGTTTCCGGCCGTTACGTTTATTTTAATCCCGGTGGAGATATGACAGACGCATGGAAGAGGATTAGTTTTCCGGAAAATGTCGATGCTATTCTGACTCTGGATGTGGATGGAGATCAAAATGCCGATGTGATCGCTCAGGCACTACCAGATATTTACTGGTTTGAAGCCACCGATGCAACCGGAGCAGAATGGAAGGGAATTAAAATCGGTGAAATACCCGCCACCAGCCATGTGAATAGTCAGGGCTTCGAAAAAGGTCAGATCATTGCCGGTGGTCGTGAAGAATTCGTTATTGCCGGAGACGGAGACGTCTATTTGTTTATGATCCCTCAAAACCCTGGCACTAATAATTGGGAGAAACATCTGGTAGCGGAGAATACTTCCGACGAGGGCATTGGATTGGGTGATATCGATGGTGATGGAGATCTTGATATCGTCGCCGGTCGAAGACCAGAAGGAGGGGATGAACCCTTGATCGTTACAATTTTTGAAAATGCAGGTATTACCTCTGGCCCCTGGACCAGTAAGGAGATTGGCACCAGCAATCATCCTATTGACCGTGTCGAAATCGCAGACTTAAATGGTGATCAACTCGCTGACATAGTCATTTCCGAAGAAAGATACCCAGGTCTCGAACCCGATGCCAACCTTTTCTGGTTTCAGCAGGTGGAAGGCAATGATTCAAAGTGGACCCGTCACTGTATCGTAACCCAATTCTCCATGAACAACCTGGACATTGGCGATGTAGACGATGATGGTGACATGGACATTATCACTAACGAACATAAGGGCCCCATACTGGAAACGCAGATTTGGCAAAATGACGGCCAGGGAAATTTTAAAAAGGAAACTATTGATCGAGGCAAAGAAAACCATTTAGGTACTCAACTGGCTGACCTGGATGGCGATGGAGATCTCGATCTGGTCGGTGCCGCCTGGGACAACTATCGCTTCATGCATGTTTGGCGAAATGATTTTCATGATCAGCGATTTATATGGAAGCATCTAAGCACCACTGATGGCTCTCTACCAGCCACCAATGGCAGCAATCAGCAGACGGCTTCTCTGGTGGCAGATGTGAACCAGGATGGAATAGGTGACATTTTTATCACGGACAGGACCACCACACCATCAGTCTTAGGTCTGTTTTATACAAAAAACGGATGGGTCCGACACATTATAGACGATCAACCGCTGCGTATAGAAGCTGGATCTGCAGCACATGACATTGATGGTGACGGGGATCTGGATCTGGTATTTGGGGGCGAGAGTCAGAGTAACGAGATTTGGTGGTGGGAAAACCCCTATCCTAATTTTGATCCCGACCGTTCCTGGGTCAGACATTTCATAAAGAAGAGTGGTAAAAACAAACACCACGATCAAGCTTTCATTGATTTCGATGGTGACAATAAAAAGGAATTTGTGTTCTGGAATCAGTCTGCTAGTACATTATTCTATGCAGAGGTTCCGGCAGACCCCAGAAATACGCAAGAATGGAACTATAAAGCAATATATCAATACGGTTCGGACGGCGAAATGCAACCGCGTAGTACCTACCCTTCCTGGCGTCGTACCCACGAGCATGAGGGATTATATCCTTATGATATGAATGATGATGGAGTAGATGATATCGTGGCCGGCGGTCGCTGGTTTGAATATCACGAGGGAGATTTTATTGAGCACATCATTGACGCAAGCTACACTTTCACCAGATCAGCTGCCGGTCAACTTATTGAGGGTGGCAAACCAGAGGTGGTCCTGGTCGTTGGTGACGGACTCGGTCCTCTGGTCATGTATGAGTGGCAAGAGGGAAACTGGGTTTCCACCATTCTTATAGAACAAGTGGATAACGGACATACACTTGATATTGTTGATTTTGATGGCGATGGCCACCTGGATATCTTTAATGCAGAAATGAGATTTGGCGAAGGCAATCCAGATTCCGAAGTACGTATCTTTCTTGGAGACGGAAAAGGAAATTTTTCCAGGCATGTAGTGGCCAGAGGCTTTGGAGTACATGAGGGCAGAATCATAGACCTGGATGGAGATGGAGATCTTGATATCCTGGGAAAGCCCTATACCTGGCAGGCACCTCGTCTTGATATCTGGATCAACGAAACACCAAAATAATTGAATACGAATTTGACCCGGTCATGGTAACTTTTAAGGCAGTTATAAAGACGTATTTCCTCTTCTTAGTTTTGGTCACAATCGATGCTGTTGCACAACCTGGATCTGGTGACATTTACCGCGAGTATGTTTGGTTACCAGACATGGTACGTGAACAAGAGAAGTTTCTCCGTGTGGGCGGACGACTGGATTATAAAATTGCCAAAAATCACATGCCTCCCCAATCTCATATTCGAGGCTTTTTATCTCTTGACGCTTACATCGACATCCAGGACGCTGTGCGAGCTGAAGTAACTCTGGAAATGGTTCAATCTCATGAGGACACTAAGGGACTGGCAATACAAATAAATGAAGGAGAGTGGATTTCTATTGCTGACATACCAACTCTTCCCCAACCGCAGTCAAATTATATGTTGCACACGTATCCTACCAATGCTGTACCTCTTAAAGATCTGCGTGAAGGCCGGCAAAACAGATTCAGAATGAAGGTAGATACCAGTCAAGCATGGAATTGGCCACAAAACATCTTCTACGCAGTCATATTTCGTATATACTACAAACAGGCTAAATTAATATATCCTCCGGCCAAAATTGCCGGCTTGAAGGCAAAAGCTACACTGAAACAGCTACAAGATTTATTCCTGGAATCGTTATATCCCGACTCAATTGATCGGGTGGACTATTTTGCTCAACTGAATGACTTTAATTGGGAAGGAGATGGTCGCTATGAGCAATGGCATGGTCATACACATCGCGGCAAATTAAGGAACCATTTAGGTTCTAGCCAAACATCGCCATATGATATAAAGTGGAATACGGAATGGATACCTGATCAAAACAAGCCCATCGCAGTGCGAGCTCAGGTGCGCTATAAGAATGGACTATTGCAGATGACCAAACCCATCGGTGGACTTTCACTCGCGAGAGATTATTCAATAAAATTATGCCGGCCTTATCACCAGCCTGAGAATTGGGTGACTCGATCAGATAGCTTCTCAGCCAGATTCGCGCTGCACACTCCGGCGACAGCTGTCACAGCATATCAGGTTGCCTGGAGGAGTTGGAGTCCTTGCTATGGACGCGGTGTTTATATTAATGGTCGAAAAATCTGGGATCGTGAAGAACCTTGCTACGGCTATGGTGAACATCTGATCACTGTTGCCAATTCTGATGGACTTGTTTACGGTGAGAACACTATCTCAACTGGAAAAACACCACTGATTGATGGCAAGATGGTTCATGGCATGGAGGTCCAGTACCCGGGTATTATGGTGAAAGTTAAGTCCCGAAATCGTACACCAGGTCAAGTGATCATTCGAGAAGGCACTTATGAAACCAGGAGCCATTTTATTGTGGAGACTCCTAATGCCATTTATTACTACGATAAGGCCGGTGGTGGTTTTTCAAGGATGTTGGACGCGGATGGAATAGATTGGATCGATTACAAAACTGAACCGTGGGATACTTATCCTGCTTCAGCCGCCTCAGCATACCGGGGCATTCCGAATTTGGTCTATGGGTCGGATGATAGTGGTGCCGGTCATCCGGGTCACGATCAGTGCCGTAGTCAATTGCTCAACGAACAGACGATCCTGACCCAAAGTACCAGTGGAAGCTGGAGCTGGAAATGGGAGTTTTTCGCGGATCATGCCAGACTGACCATGCTTGAAGTGGCCGATGGTGAAGCTTATTGGTTTCTGTATGAAGGTATTCCTGGGGGTAAATTTGCTCCGTTTTCGCAATATTTTGGGACCAATTCGGGAGGGCCTTATCGTGCCACGCCGGATTTTTTTGCGGGGGACAAGATATTTGGCCAATGGCAGTGGTGTTATTTTGGACATGAAGATGTCGACCGGGTCTTGTACGTTACGATGTTGGATAAAGATGAGCATTCTGACACTTTTTCTTACCTGGGAAATAGTGAAAAAGGAGTGAAATCTACCGATGGAATGGTCGTTTTTGGCTTTGGGAGGGCTGATGGCGCAAAGCCCCTTATGAAAGGACCGAATACCTTCCTTCTCGGTTTTAAGGAAGGTTTGATTGAGTCCAAAGAAGATCATGATGAAATGCAGCATTTTATCCGCTCACTTAAACAATAAGGTCAAAAATCATGAGCGTCATCCAGACGGACTTCAAGTGAAATATGAGTTCGTTAAAGTTCTTCGGATTTTAAATTAGCCAAAAATTCTACTAGATCCCTGATCTCCCGTTTGCTGAGAAAGCTGACCACTGCTGGCATACTGGAAGGCAGGTTCTCCCGTTTGGCAATCCGGTCGATTTGCACACGGATCGGCTCGGGATTATTTGCTTTAATCACCAGTTCGTTCTCTTTCTCTTCCAGTAATGTGCCGGTGAGGACTTCATCGTCTACCAGCGTGAGCATGACAACACCGTATCCCGGAGATATCCGGGCACTCGGCTCTATAATCGCCTGAAGAATTTGCTTCCGGCTTAGAATATTACCAACATTGCTAAGCGGAGGCCCGACCGTGCTTAGTTCATGATCACCCGATTCCAATGTGTGGCATCGTGTGCATTGCGCTGTAGCATGCTGATTGAAAATACGCCAGCCCTCTCTTCTGCTGCCTCCATACATGGTCTCTGCATATTCATCCATAAGAGTTGATTTGGATCGAAGTGATTCAAGCTTTTGAATTAAAGGCGCCACTTTACTTGAATCGATCGCTTCGGCAATATCTAGTTTCACTTCTGGTGAAATGCTTCCACGCTCCCATCTTTCCAGGATCTCTTCGAAGATAGATTGCGTTTTTTCCTGGGGCATTGTGCCCAAGACCGTCACCAGTTGTTGCTGCTCCCTGATACTGCCTTTTTCCAGAATGGGTCTGGCAATTTTAGGCAGATCTTCTACGCTAATATCAAGCTTGTCCAGCATTCCCAGGGCGGTCTCGCGAACTTCCTGATTTTGATCACCCATACCCTGCTCAATTAGATCAACCAAACCCGCGTACTCAAGCCCGGAAAGATTCCTTAATATAGCTGACCTAATCTGCCCATTTGCCTTATTTTGATAAATCGCATCAAGCTGATCATTGAATTCTCTCATGTTTAATTGATGCAAAAGATTGGCAGCAGCCACGATAATTTCAGGATCTCCACTATTGAGAAAGCTACCAACCAAAGGACGGATTTTGGCAACGACCATTTGTGGATCCCGGCTTATCTCTCCTCTCAAT
>JABDLW010000870.1 GCA_013001805.1 Saprospiraceae bacterium
GGTAAAACGGAATACCAATTTTGTCTTCGACCACAAATTGTCCGGTGACAGGAAAATAACTGTAACCTTTGTACGGATTGTTTATTCGCAAATCAAATCCGGAACGAAAGTCTAATACGCGTTTAAATAGTATTCCCGAAACATCAACGCTGTGATGGCTATACCAATTAGGTACACGAAAAACGGGATTGTTGCTGCCCTGTTGTAAAACGACGCGGTTTTCATTGAAGAGTGGCCCTAGTTTAAAAGATTTGAAAATAGATAGGTAAAGCAGCGAGCTGATGCCTTCCTCCTGAACCGGAAATCCCTGGTCATTAAAATATATACTGTTGTTTGCCAAAACTTGCCCACCAATCAACTTAAAATTAACCTCCGGAATACTATAAGTCGCTTGCAATTCATTCACAAAGATGTTTCGAAAATCATTTTCCCAAACTTGAATCTGATTGATAAATAGTCTTCTTTGAATCAGTGTAGGCCTTTGTTGATTTACTTTCCAAAGTCCACTGAGCGTGCCGGCTTTACCCAGATTCGCTGTCAATAAGCCCACCGCAAGAAAACTTGCGTTTTCCCGATTTATATTTAGTTCGCCCAGTGCCTCCAATGTGAGTCGATTTACAAAATTCCAGCGGGCATTGCCATATCCTTTCCATTCTGTAATGGTCTCATTTTTGGGTTCTTGATTGATCTTATTAATGATTGATCGCAAGCCCACTTTGATTTGACGATCTGGTTGATTTCCGACATTTAATGAAAAGTCATTGATTATTCGTTGATGACCAATGAAGTGCCTGACTCCTCGATCATCAGTAAGCAATGTATTGTAGTAGTCCACGCTTTCGTCTGAGAACTGAGTATCTGAGAACTTAAACTTTCGATTAT
Source organism: Saprospiraceae bacterium (assembly GCA_013001805.1). Taxonomy (GTDB): domain Bacteria; phylum Bacteroidota; class Bacteroidia; order Chitinophagales; family Saprospiraceae; genus JABDMH01. Next base: position 883 of record JABDLW010000870.1, read on the forward strand.
CGGCCCTAAATATGTATTTAAGTTCGAGTCCTTTACCGGTATCTAGTGTGTCCTTACCCAGTAATCTGTACCTGGCTTGTAATTGGTATACTTTGTATTGATCTCTGGTATTTGCGTTTGCGAGATAGGTGGGAATATTTGTGCGCTCCTCCGAAAAGGCGGCAGTAAACAATGTGTCTGTAGTGATGCCGCCATTATTTTGTTGGTCGATGATGTTGCTGTAGTGAGTGGCAAAAACTAATAATCGTTTATCCTCGCTAAAGTAGCTCATACCGACTCCCATATTGGTGTTGCGACCTGCTTGCCGGCTATAGATGCCAAAATTAGTATAACGTTTAAAATCGAGTGAAAACTGAATCCGATCCTTAAAACTGCGACCAAATTGAGCTGATAAAAGGCCGTCATTTTGCGTTTTCCCTTTGGTAAAAAACACATTAGTGATGGCTTTTTTTGAATGGTAAAACCTGAAATTATGATCATCGACAAAATATGGACGGTAGCTATCCAGACCTAGCGCAAATCCAGTGAACGTATTGGGTGAACTTATGAGCGGTCTCACCGCAGATCCCGGAAAGCCAAGATTCTGATAAATGACACCATCAATATCATTCAGATCAAATTCGTGAAAGTGTGATAAGAGGGTATCGTCGAAAATGTAGGAGACTTCAGGGGCTGTCTGATAGTAGTAACGTACATTTAAAGTGTCCTGCTCAAAATCAGATTGCTCGAAGGTAGCACCGCTTCCTGATGAGCTACCTCTTCTGCCTGGCAAGTCGAATTGTGCCACCAGCACAGGCATATAAATAAATAGTAGTACAACAGTGTTGAGTACAATTCGGATGTTAGTCATAAAACGATGCCTGCTAGAGTTCCCATAACGACTAAATCTGTTCAAAATAGTAACTACCAGCTTCTATTTAAGCTTATTTTAATACTACTGGATTCAATCCCATGTTGGAGAATCCACCATCATGGAAGAGGTTTTGCATCGTGATCATTTTTGTGTAGTCAGAAAACATCATTACAGTAAAGTCTGCACAAGATTCGGCACTGGCATTACCCAGAGGTGACATCTTCTCTGCATATTCAAAAAATTCGTCAAATCCTTTGACTCCAGATCCTGCAGTCGTTTTAGTTGGGCTTTGAGAGATGGTATTGACTCTTACTTTTTTATTAACACCAAAGTGGTATCCAAAACTCCGTCCAAAAGATTCCAACAATGCTTTTGCTTCTGCCATCTCGCTATAATCAGGGAAAACGCGTTGCGCTGCAATATAGGTCAAGGCTACGATTGACCCTCCCTCAGCCATGACATCCATCTTTTTGGCTGTCTGCATAACCTTATGAAATGAAATGGCTGAAATATCCAGGGTTTTCTGCATCCAATCGTAATTTAGATCGGTGTAACTTTTACCCTTTCGGACATTTAAAGACATTCCGATTGAATGTAATAAGAAATCTATCTGGCCGTCCAGAATTTGCTGACTTTTGGCAAATAGGTTTTCGAGGTCCTCGAGATTGGTCGCATCGGCTGCTATCACCTCCGCGCCTAGATTTTCTCCCAGCTTTTGTAGCTGGCCCATTCGTAGCGCTACCGGGGCATTGGTGAGTGTGATTTTGGCTCCCTCACTAACACATTTCTCGGCGACTTTCCAAGCTATAGATTGGGGATCAAGTGCTCCAAAAATTATTCCCTTTTTCCCGCTTAAAATTCCTGAAGACATAAATTATTCTTTTTTTATTTCCTGAATTATACTGGTGCCAGCTCCTTTTGCTCCACTTGTCCAACGCCACTTTTCATGTAGATGTAGAACTCCGGCATTGAATTTCGCAGTAGAGTGACAAGTTCCACTTTTTAACTCGCCAGACAAATTGTAATGCCAGTAGGTAAATTGTAGTGTCCCATCAGGCCCAACCTGCCCCATCAGCACTCCAACAGCGACTGAACCACCTTCATAGTGTCCCCAAAGATAGTTATCCTTCTGATGGTAAAAAAAGATCGTTTCGCTATCTACGTCCCCACCACCCTGATTCAGAATGCTCTTGAAAACTTTTCCATCATAGTTGATCGGCTTCATAGGACAGGTTAGCCAGCCATTAGTTCCGCTGCACTTGTGATTGCTGCCTTACTGGGTGGACTGGAGCTCAGCATGGTGGCAATCTCCAGCAGTCTACCCTCCCGGTCCAACTCGTTAATCCGGGTCTTGGTGTCCGTGGCAGTGGTCTCCTTAAACACAGTGAAGTGTTTACTTGCCCGGGCTGCTACCTGTGGTGAATGCGTAATAGATATCACCTGATGTTTGGTGCTGAGGCGCTTCAGAATTTCTCCCATCTTCTTTGCGACATCTCCGGAAACACCGCTATCTATCTCGTCAAAGACCAATGTAGGCATGTCGATAGATCCGGCAACCAGTGATTTGACGATCAACGCCAACCGTGACATCTCCCCACCGGATGCCACCTTCTTTATTTCAAAAAAGTCACTCCCTTTATTGGGAGCAAACAAAAAATGAAGATCGTCTTGTCCATTTGCCAAAAGTTGATCAGATTTGGAATGACTGATTTTAAAAGCAGCATGTTCCATTTTTAATTCATGTAATAGTTCATTTACTTTCTTTTGAAATTCTGGAAGGGCTTTTCTTCGTTTGTCCGTTAAAGCTTGTGCTATTTTTGTCAATTCCTGTCTGGTCTGCTTTACCTGGTTTGAAAGCTCATCAATTTCGTCATCTAGATTTATGTAACCTTGCAGCTCTGCATCGATCCTTTCTTGAATGACTGATAATTGGTCAATATCTGTGACTTGATGTTTATGCAGCAGTGTATTTAATTTATCCAGACGCAGCCGAAGGATATTTGCTTCTTCAGGATTTAACTCAATGTCTTCGGATACTTTCTTTGTTTCATAGCCGATGTCTTCCAGTTCTATATAGACCTGGTGCAGCCTTTCTGAAATCTCCCTAACTGCGACATGATATCTTCCGATCCCATTCAAATTAGTTTGCAGTTCTTTGATCAGCGTCAGAATCGATGGATCTCCTTCTTCCAAGGCGTACGTCAGGGAACCCATTACCGCAGTAATTTCTTCAGCATGATCAAGCTCATTCAGTTTTTGTTCAAGGAGAGTATCCTTTTCTGGATCGATCTGCTGGTCCAGCAGCTCATCCAGTTGAAACTGCAGATAGTCCCTTTGTTTGATGGCTTGATTCTGTTTCTGCCGTAGCACTATCAGCTGGTCTTGTGCGCGCTTAAACTTTCGATATAATTTTTCGTATTCTGTTCGTGTGTCAATGGCCTGAGCGAAAGCATCAAGCATTTTAATCTGATGTTTTGTATCGTTGATTCCCAGGTTTTCAAATTGCTCATGTAGGTCGACCAATTGGATTGTTAGTTCCTGTAGTGTTTTGAGAGTGACCGGGGTATCATTGATAAATGCCCTGCTTTTTCCTTCTGGATTAATTTCCCGCCGGATGATAACGGGATCGGCATAGTCCAGGTCAGATCCTGAGAAAAAGGATTCTAAACGATATTGACCGATATCAAACGAACCCTCGATCACACACTTTTTATCTCCCCTTAATAAAACTTTTGAGTCGACTCTTTTTCCCAAAATCAACCCTAGTGCACCCAGCAAAATTGATTTTCCTGATCCAGTTTCTCCAGTAATAATATTTAGGCCTTCGGAAAACTCTATAGCGAGAAAGTCGATAATGGCGTAATTCTTAATCTCTAACTTACAAACCATAAAATCTGAGTTTAATTATCGAAGTATTTTATAAGCAGGTTTGCTAGTGCATCTTCAGTTGGTTCTTCCGGAATTTGTACATTGCTCAAACCGAGGTCTTCGAGTGCCTTCTGTGTTGTTTTTCCTATAGCAAAGATCCCTTGATTGGCGTGTTGCTGGTAGTGTGTGAAATAAGTTTTGGCATTTAATGGACTGGTGAAAATTAGCATATCGCAATGAGGTAAATCAATACTGGTTTTTGGTTCATTGTCATACACAATTAAATCATCGATCTCCATTTGATGAGCTAAAAGCTTTTGCAATGACATTCTTGAGTGGCGGGCCCGGGCAAATAAGACTCGCTCATTCCTCCCTACAAGGGAAAAAGATTTTGCTGTATGCTCAGCGGTACCATCACCAGTGAAGCTTACGGTCAGTCCCTTACCACGTAATGCGGCACCAGTTTTAGGCCCAAAAGCGGCAAGTCTTCTATCTGTCAATGCATTAGGTTGCTGACTAACTAAATGGTGCACACCTTGCTGACTGTAGAAGAAGATCCAATCGCTTTCCGGTATGGAGTCGAAGGAAACCGGACTGAAAGAGAGTAATGATTCACCTATCACCCTGTCCACTCCTGGCAAGCTGTATAGCGGACTTGATGGAATTAAATCTCGACTGATAAAAATTGTTCGGGATGAAGTTGCCATAATAATTTAACCATATCTTTTCAAAAGAGATCATCTAGTTCACCAAGATTTAACAGGCGGTTAAAGCATCGTGAGATCGCCATTATGTCCTTTTGAGCATTTCCCACCCCTTCAAATCCTACATTAAACAATTTGCCGTGTAGCTCAGTTAATGAAGGCCATTTGTATCGGCCATCACGACCCATAATTTTGCAAAAATAAGTGCTCTCCCGCATCAGACAGAATCGTTCAGCTTGCATGAATTTGTGATCCATATTGTTTCTGTATAGTTCGGCCAGCATGACATTTTCATTGTATTGCAGGTTGAAGGCAAATATATAAACGGCTTTGTCGACTACCTCACAAAATTCACTTAATACTTTTTTAATTTCTACCCCTTCAGATTCTAGCATCTCATCTGTAAGTCCAGCGCGTTTCAATGCCTGATCATCCAGTTCCATTGCCATCGGATTTATCAGGTAGTCTGCCTCTTCGGTCAGGTTACCTTTCTTATCATAAAGCAACCAGGCGATATGAAGGAGTTTTGGCCAGCTAAAAGTGTCAGTGAAATGGGCTTTCCAATTTTTTGGCTTACCATTGGTGGATACATCGAATAATAAAAACATAACCTATTGCAAATAATTTTCAACTACAGCCTCTGCCAAACCATCCGCTGTAGTGTAAGATAAATTGAAGTGTCTTAAAGGCTCAGATAGAGATGCGGCATATGCGGACCACACATGGTAATAGCCCATTTTATCTTGCTCACAATAAACTCCTAACGGTAAATGACAGCCTCCCTGTAGTAATCTAAGGATCTTTCGCTCTATGTTGGTTACTCTGGCTATTGCCGGATGGTGAAGATTACGACGGATCATTTCAACCGTTTTATCATCATCCGTTCTGCATTGAAATGCCATGACACCTTGTGCAGGAGCAGGCACAAATTCTCGTGGGTGTAATTTTACAACTTCATAGTGTCCCAGGTCCAGCTCGATTCTTTTGAGACCGGCCGCTGCGAGAATGACAGCGTCCACTTCGCCAGTTTCTATTTTACGGACACGAGTCGGCACGTTTCCCCTTATATCCTTTAGGATGACGTCGGGTCTGATAAAGCAGAGTTGAGCTTTACGCCGGTTTGAAGAAGTTCCAACCACAGCCTCTTTTGCCAAAGTGATTACTTGATCACCATCAACCTTTGCCTTATCGATGATCAGCCAATCTGCGGGATCTTCACGCTGGGACACCCCAGCAATCATTACCCCTTTACTTGATTCAGTAGGCAGATCCTTCATGCTATGTACGGCAAGGTCAATCCTGTTTTCCAAAAGAGCTTGTTCAAGTTCAGAAGTAAAAAAACCTTTACCTTCTATCTTATCAAACGATAAATGCTGGATCAGATCACCTTTGGTTTTCAAAGTAACAAGGGTTACTTCGAGACCCAACTTTTCCAGAGAATTCTTAGCAAAGTTTGCTTGCCAGAGTGCTAACTCACTACCTCGGGTGCCGATTCTAATTCTTTTGCTCAAGCTTTCTTCTATTTTTGCACAAGATATGCCAAATCATTTGGTCCGTTGGGAGCTTTGACTCCTATAAATCTTAAAGAATTATGAAAATATCCGCCGCTGAGCTAGCCCGGATTCTTGCTGGTCACGTCGAAGGAGATGAAAAAGTTGAAGTAGATCGACCAGCCAGAATCGAGGATGCAACCTCCGGGTCCCTATCTTTTTTTGCCAATCCGAAATACGAAGAGTTCGTATATACCTCCAAAGCATCAGTAATCCTGGTCTCCAGCGACTTCGTTCCTAGCCGGCCTGTTTCATCTACTTTAGTGAGAGTAAATGATGTTTATGCTGCTATGGCAACTCTTGCAGAACTTTTTGGAGCTGAAACTGAATTATCTCCCGGCATTTCGACGAATGCTGTTATTGATGAAAGTAGCCGGATCGCAGACGATGTGACTATCAGTGATTTTGTAGTCGTTGGTCCCAATTGCCAGATAGGAGCAGGTGTAATTCTGCATCCCTTTGTATACATAGCTGCAAATTGTGTGATCGGAACCGAGACTGTGATTCACCCGGGAGTGAAAATACATCGGAGTACAAGAATTGGCGAAAGGGTATCAATTCATGCTAACAGTGTCATTGGTAGCGATGGGTTTGGCTATGTCAAGACAGAAGGTCGTTACCGAAAAATGAAGCAATTGGGTCATGTCTTAATAGAAAACGATGTCGAAATTGGGGCCAACGTGGTGATCGATCGCGCTTCACTTGGTGCCACGATAATCCGGGAAGGTTCTAAGCTGGACAACCTGATCCAGATCGCCCATAACGTCGATATTGGAAAACACACTGCTATAGCTGCTCAAGCCGGGATTGCAGGCAGCAGCAAAGTAGGTAATGATGTATTGATTGGAGGCCAGGTTGGTATTGTTGGTCACATAAATATTGCAGACGGTACTCAAATTCAAGCTCAAAGTGGCGTAACAACGAATACAAAGGAGCAAACCCGTCTATATGGCTCTCCGGCGTTGCCATATACCCAATATCTAAAGTCTTATACCATCTTTCGAAAACTACCCGAGCTATCAATGGAAATAGATGTGTTGCGAAAGAAACTGCGAGAATTGGAAAAGCAGCTTGAGCATCTACAGGCGAACTCGTAAAAGCTTATATTGTGCTCGATTTAAGCGATGAGTTTGCACACTAACCAAAAAACGATTGGTCGATCCGTGACCATCAAAGGCATTGGGCTACATACCGGTGAGCCTGTTAGTATGACCTTCCATCCCTCCGACGTCAATCAGGGGATTAGATTCAGAAGAACCGATGTGGCCGATTGCCCAATTCTTCACGCCGATGTGGGGAAAGTGTTTTCTACCAATCGTGGAACTACCATTCGGGAAGGAAATGTGCAAGTCAGTACCGTGGAACATCTACTTTCTGCCTTTATGGGTCTATCGATTGATAACGTAATAGTAGATATTGATGGGCCTGAAGTAGCTATTATGGATGGTAGCGCCAGACCCTTTGTTGAAAAAATGCTTGAGGTAGGAATTGTCGACCAGGACGCAGAAAGGGAGTATTTTATTGTTGAGGAAGCAGTCTCTTACAAAGATGAGGTAACAGGTACTGAGATTATGGCGCTTCCCAGCGATAATTTTGAAGTCACAGCCATGATTGACTTTAATTCTCCGGTGTTGGGAAAGCAGTATGCGTCTCTGAAGGACCTGGACGATTACGCCAGGGAAATAGCTGGTTCGAGAACTTTTGTATTTCTCCGGGAGCTTGATCATCTCTACGGCCAAAATCTGATAAAGGGAGGAGATTTAGAGAATGCGTTGGTCATTGTAGATCGAATGATTACCCAGGATGATCTGGATGTACTTGCAAAAAAACTAAACAAGCCTAAGATCAAAGTGGAGAAGGAGGGAGTCTTAAACAACACCGATTTGCGCTTCCCTAATGAACCGGCAAGGCACAAGCTGCTTGACTTAATTGGAGACCTATCGCTTTTAGGCCGTCCGATACGGGGTAAAATTGTGGCAAGCAAGCCAGGTCATGCCTCGAATGTAGCTTTCGCCAGGATTTTAAAAGAGAAATTCAAGATCCAACGAAAATTAAAAGGTAAACCAAAATATGATCCTGATCAGCCACCAATATTGGATGTAGAAGGGGTGAAGGCCATGCTGCCGCACCGCTTTCCTTTTTTACTGGTCGATAAGATCATCGAATTGTCCCCAAGTTATGTAGTAGGAATCAAAAATATTACCTATCAGGAACATGTCTTTCAGGGCCATTTCCCGGATAATCCAATATTCCCAGGGGTAATGATTGTCGAAGCTCTAGCCCAGACTGGTGGGATCCTGGCACTGGCCGGTGTGGAAAATCCCAGTGATTGGGACACATTGTTTTTAAAAATAGAAAACACTAAGTTCAAGTTTAAAGTTATACCTGGTGATACAATTATTTTAAAAATGGAACTATTGTCGCCCATTCGCAGAGGAATCGTTCATATGCAAGGCACGGCTTATGTTGGTAATAGGATAGTAGCAGAGGGAGAATTGACGGCACAAATCATTAACCGTACCAAACTATGATAGTAAAAGAAAACGTCTTGATCCACCCTGGAGCACAGATAGGTGAGAATGTGCGCGTTGAGCCCTTTGTTACCATTGCCGAAGACGTGGTCATCGGAGACAATACGTGGATTGGGCCTCATGTGACCGTTTTAAACGGAGTGCGGATGGGTAATAATTGCCGAATATTTCCAGGATCCGTCATCGGGGGCATTCCACAGGATCTTAAGTATAAGGGCGAAGACAGCATTGTGGAAATCGGTAATAATGTCACAATAAGAGAATACTGTACCATTAATCGGGGAACGGTAGCTAATTACAAAACGGAGATTCATGATAACTGCCTGCTTATGGCTTATGTGCATGTAGCTCACGATTGCATAATTAGACGAAATTGCGTTTTAGCCAATAATGTCAATCTTGCCGGACATATTGAGATTGGAGAATATGCTACTTTGGGTGGCCTGACAGCCGTTCACCAATTTGTCAAGATTGGCGAATATGCCTTTGTTGGCGGTGGTTCACTAGTGCGCAAGGACATTCCTCCTTATATTAAAGCTGCCCGGGAACCCTTGTCATATGCAGGAGTCAATTCTATAGGATTGCGCAGGAAGGGTTTCACTCTCGATCAAATCAACCACATTCAGGACATATATCGGATTTTATTTGTCAAGGGTTATAATACCAGACAAGCCGTAAAAATCATTGAGGCAACCATTGATATTTCGAAAGAACGTGATCGCATCCTGAGCTTTATTGATTCGGCAGATCGAGGAATCATGAAAGGCTTCAAAAAACTCAATGGCTGAGAAAACGCGGATATCACTATCAAATATCGGGAAGAAGTATAAGCATTGGGTTATTAAAAATGTTTCCATTGAGCTGAGTTCTGCTCATCACTATGGTATAACGGGGCGTAATGGCGCGGGTAAGTCCACTTTGTTGAGAATTATTTCCGGATACACATCTCCAACCCTGGGTAAGCTCTCGTATTTTCAGGAAAATGATATTATAGACATGCATAGTGCCGCCAGAATGGTAAGCTATGCGGCACCTTATATCGACCTAATTGAGGAGCTCACCGTCTCTGAATCATATAGTTTTCACGCTAAGTTCCATTCAATGCAACCTCTCGCCCAAAGTCTTGATGGTTTTCTGGATGGTGTTCAATTAAAGACGCATCAGGATGTACTGGTAGGAGATCTGTCATCAGGACTGATGCAAAGACTTAAAGTTGGTCTGGCAATATTGACTGATACACCGGTGTTGCTGCTTGATGAACCGACAAGCTATCTGGATAGCTATGGGAAGGATTGGTATCGTGACCTGTTAAACCGGCATTCAGACAATCGATTATTGGCAATTGCTTCTAACGATCAATTTGACATCTATAGCTGCACGAATATTATTGACATTCATAATTATGTTCCGGCATCTGCAGATATTGCTATTTGATCGGCCATTTACAACTGTTCTTTCAGTTGTTGCAGACCTGATTGTACCGCCCTCAGAGAATCCAGAACTTTCTTACGTCTTAGTAGCATGCTCTTCTTCCCTCTGATTTCCTTTTTGGCACCCTCAAGAGTAAATCCTTTTTCTTTCACCAGGTAGTAGATCAAATCCAGCTGTTCTATGTTCTGCTTGGTGAATCGGCGGTCACCTTTACTGTTCTTGTGTGGCTTTAGTACAGTAAATTCAGACTCCCAGTAGCGAATAAGAGACTTTGACACACCAAACATGTCTGATACTTCTCCTATCGTATAGTAAAGCTTGGTCAGTTCAGTATTTCTTCTATCCATGAGATCGTATAGCATCGTAATTTATAAAAAAACTTAAACAATGACGCTGCACATAAGTTAAAGTCTAAGTTAATCACTAAGGCACACTTATTTTGAGATCCCACCATGGCTGCTCTTACATCTTTAGGTATCGTCTTTTTCTATCTTTTATTTGCCAGGATCACAACCGCAAAAAATTGTCTACTAGGGAGCATCCAGGATTTTCTCCAATATCTTTCGAGCGACTTCAGGATTTGCTTTGCCTTTTGACTTGCGCATCAATTGCCCCATAAAAAAGGTGATAATTCCCTTTTTTCCTTTGCGGTATTTCTCCAATTGATTTTGATTTGCAGCAATCACTGCTTTGGCCATTGATTCGAGCGCTTCTGAATCATCGGTTTGAGCTAAATTTAGTTTTTTAAAGAGATAATTGACATCTTGAGGCTCCTTCACAAGGGTGGGCCAGAGTTTCTGATATGCCATAGTAGAAGAGATCTTTTTTTTCTCAATCAGGTCGATAAAATCAGCAATATGCGAATGAGTTATTGCAGAGTAACCGGAATCGGTCTCGTTTGGATACCATTTATTAACAAAGAAATTAGCGGCCATTTTAGCAGAAATCTCCGGGTGACTACTTAGAAAGTGGTTAAAATTTTCTGCTCTTTCTCTTGTTTCAATTATGATTTCAATGTCTTCCGGACTCAAGTTCAAACGGCCTAAATTTTCTCGATGTTGGGAAGGTAGGGAGGGAATTGAGTTTTGGATTTCTTCGATTTGTAAATCTGAGATCACAATCGGTAGGATGTCAGGCTCAGGAAAATACCGATAGTCATTGGCGTCTTCTTTGCTACGCAACCCAACAGTGATTCCCTTGTCTACTATGAATTCCCTGGTTTCTTGTGTGGGAGTCCCACCACTCTGTATTAATTTAATTTGCCGCTCGATCTCATACTCTATCGCTTTTCTGGCGTAACGAGCTGAATTAACATTTTTTATCTCACTTCGGGGATTGAGTATATTTTCTCCTTTTTTACGTACTGAAATATTGCAATCACAACGAAGTGAACCCTCCTCCATGTTACCATCTGAAATTTCCAGATACCTGACTAAGCGGCGTAATTCATTGATAAAAAAATAAACCTCATCGCCGCTCCTGAAATCCGGTTCGGTTACCATCTCCAACAGTGGAACACCGGCTCGATTTAAATCAATAAGGGATACATGGGGATCTTCCTCGTGCAGTGATTTTCCAGCGTCTTCTTCCATATGAATGTGGTGAAGTCTTATGCTCTTATTTTCGGCTCCGGCCGGAAAAATAACCCGGCCTCCCAAACAGATAGGCTGCGCATTTTGCGTGGTCTGAAAGCCCTTAGGTAGATCAGCATAAAAATAGTGCTTGCGATCAAATATCGATCGTCTATTTATTTCACAATCAAGGGCTAAACCCAAACGGATGGCAAACTCTACCTGAGATTGATTTGGTCTGGGCAGAGTGCCGGGATGTGCCAGACTGATCAGTCCAACATGGCTATTGGGAGCTCCTCCATAGGCCGCACTGTCACCACAAAATGCCTTGGATTTAGTGGCTAACTGTATATGGACCTCCAGTCCGATTACTGGTTCATATTGCTCTAACATGTTACAAAATTATAAGTATAATGCATTTGCAAGGCATCACAAAAAAGATTCTTGGCTCCTGCACATAAACGAATGTGATTCTTTCACAAAAGCAGTGCGATGCATTAATGTGCTCCCGCCGCCTACAAAGGTTACTGAGACTTTACACCTTTTAAAAGAATAAAATATCTGATTTGGAGAATCGTAAATTTCAAAAATCGTCTGACCAATTCCTTGCACAGAGAACCTTCTGACGCTACTTTGAGTGCCAACTAAGAGAGACCTAATTGAGCGTTAATTTTTGCTCGAAGGAGAGGAGATTCCCTAGAATGCATGATGAAAGACCAAATCTCGACTTGCAATCCCTTTCGCACCTATGGAATTGAGAAATCCAGAACTGAGGGAAAAAATAGTGCAATTACATGTTGCTATGCTAGTCGAAGGACTTATTGGCTTCAGAAGCCATTCTAACCATTTCTTCGTACTCTTTAGGAGACAATCCATCCATGCAGTAATGAATTGGGTTGATGGGTTTTCCTTTGAAGTGTACTTCATAGTGTAAGTGTGGCGCTGTGCTTGTGCCGGTACTGCCTACGGTTCCTATGTTTTCTCCTTTTTTGACAGATTGGCCTTCCCGCACATCTACATCATCCAGGTGAGCATACAGGGACTGATATCCGTACCCATGGTCTATGATGATGTGATTACCATAACCACTTTTATCCTTTTTTATGCGGTAAACTTTACCATCGCCTGTCGCCCTGACCACGGTACCTCGGTTGGATGTAAAGTCCAGGCCATAATGCATTTTTGGTATTTTATGGATAGGGTGAAGCCTCATGCCGTAGCCGGAAAGATATCTGATTTTCCGTTTGACGAAATCTGATCGTACAGGTTTGATTGAAGGAATAGCATTGAGGTATTTTTCTTTCTCGCTTGCCATAAATTCTAGTGAATCCAGCGATCTTGATTGTAAGGTCATCTGCCGTCCCAGTTGATCCGCCTTCTCGAGTGTATTCAAAAGCAGGCTTCCGGAATTCTGGTAATTGGTCACTTCGGAGTATTGACGGTGTCCTCCAACTCCAGAATGCCACACATTTTCGCTGATTGGGTCCATACCAAAAATCATGCGGTGTACATTGGCATCTCGATCCTGAATGTTATCCAGCACTTTCGTCATCATATTCAATTGTTCATTGATGCTTGAATATTTGATCTTCATTTGATCAATTTCCCGCATCAAAGATTGCTCCTTGGGCGAAGGCCTGTACTGAATCAACAGATAGAGCATACCCAGCGAGGTGCCTACCACGGCCAATAAAAAACCGACTGACTGAAATAACCTTTTGGAAACTGGAGCTTTATAGCGCTCGAAGGTCAGACTTTTGGGGTTATAAACAAACTTTTCCTTTTTCATCCAATACGATGTTCTCCTTTTTAATAACTACTTTTGCGCCTTAGTTTTGGAGTGTTCGAACGGGACGCTGCAAAAATAGAATCCCAAACCCAGCTAACCAAATCTTTAGTAGACAAATATTGATCCATATACATTTATATTTTATCGATTCCTCATATGAACGCTTCAGAAATAAGGCAAAAATTCTTTAAATTTTTTGAGTCGAAGCAGCATAAGATCGTGCCCTCCGCTCCGATTGTTAGCAAAGATGATCCCACACTTTTGTTTACCAATGCGGGAATGAATCAATTTAAAGATTACTTTCTTGGTAATCAGGCACCTCCGGTGACCCGTATTGCCGATACTCAAAAGTGCTTACGGGTTTCTGGCAAACACAACGATTTGGAAGAGGTGGGAGTTGATAGTTATCATCACACAATGTTCGAGATGCTAGGAAACTGGTCTTTTGGTGACTATTTTAAAGATGATGCTATTCGGTGGGCTTGGGAGTTGCTCACTGACGAATTGGGTCTTGATGCCGATCGCCTCTATGTGACCGTTTTTGGCGGTGACCGCATAGAAGCTTTGGAGGAAGATGAGGAAGCAGCAGCTCTCTGGGGTCGATTTGTGCCGACAGACCGGATATTACGTTTTGGCAAGAAAGATAACTTTTGGGAAATGGGCGATACAGGTCCCTGTGGTCCCTGCTCCGAGATTCATATTGATCTGCGCGATGCTGTAGAGCGTAACCGGGTAGGTGCGGCTGAGCTAGTCAACAATGATCATCCACTCGTCATTGAAATTTGGAATCTGGTTTTTATTCAATACAATAGAAAACAAGACGCTTCGCTTGAACTCTTACCGGCCAAGCATGTGGACACTGGTATGGGATTTGAGCGGCTTTGCATGGCTTTGCAAGGCAAGACTTCCAATTATGATACGGATCTGTTTACCCCCTATTTGGAATTTCTTCAGAAACGTACCGGCATTAAGTATACCTCTTCTTATGCTACCAAGGATAAATCTGACATGGCTATGCGAGTGATTTCTGATCATATCCGAGCGGTCTGTTTTACCATAGCCGACGGAGCCATGCCCAGTAGTGGAGGTGCGGGATACGTGGTAAGGCGTATATTGCGAAGGGCGGTACGATACTACTACTCTTTTTTAAACACAAGCGAGCCCATCCTACACGAAATGGTACCGATTGTAGCGGATTATTTTCAATCGGTATTCCCGGAGGTCAAGAAGCAGGAAGATTTTCTGGCAAAAGTCATATTGGAGGAAGAGCGATCCTTCCTCCGGACACTGGAAGCAGGGCTTAAGCGGCTGGATACCATCGAGGTGAAAGACCATGTGATAGACGGAGTCAGTGCATTTGAACTTTATGACACCTATGGATTTCCGATCGACCTTACCCGCCTGATTGCCCGGGAAAGAGGGCAGGATGTGGATGAAAAGGCTTTTGAGACAGCACTATCCGCCCAGCGTAACCGTTCGAAGTCGGATGCACACAAAGAGGTGGGGGATTGGCAGGAACTGCTGGACATCGAAGCTCAATTTGTCGGATACGATGTACTCGAGATCGATGACACTCGTATAGTGAAATATCGGACGGTTACAACCAAAGATGGACCGCAGCTCCAGGCCGTATTGACTTACACTCCATTTTATGCCGAGGGTGGAGGTCAGGTGGGAGACAGCGGATATCTTGAGTGCAATGGTGAGAAGATAAGGGTATTGGATACAGTAAAAGAAAATGATCTTTTCATTCACATTCTTGAAAAATGGCCGGAGCATCTATCCGGAAAATTCGTGGCAAAAGTCGATGCTGATAAAAGGCAATTTGTAGAGAATAATCATTCAGCTACTCATCTAATGCATGCGGCCTTGCGAAAAGTCCTGGGAAGTCATGTTGTACAAAAAGGATCTTTAGTCAACGATCAGCACCTGCGCTTTGATTTTTCTCATTTTCAGAAGATGACACCGGAAGAAATTTTGCAGGTGGAAAAAATCGTCAATGAAAAGATACGGCAGAATATAGCGAGAAAAGAAGATCGGGAAGTGCCAATTGCCAGAGCGGAGGAGGCTGGTGCCATGATGCTATTTGGAGAAAAATACGGAGAAACTGTACGAATGATCACGTTCGATCCTAAATTTTCGGTGGAGCTTTGTGGTGGATGCCATGTGGATGCAACCGGTGAAATCGGTTATTTCAAGATTTTGTCTGAAAGTGCCATCGCCGCTGGAGTGCGTCGAATCGAAGCGGTGACCGCCAAGTCTGCCGAAGAGTTTATCAATAAGGAACTCGAAGAATTGGCAAGCGTGCGAAGTGCATTCAAGAATCCACAACATCTGGTACGTCAGGTCGATGATTTGATTGCAGAGAATAAACTACTACAAAAGAAATTAGAACAATTGCAAGCGGCAGAGGTCACAAACTTAAAGAGTGACCTGGTCAAAAATGTGAGAAAGATTGATGGTATTAATTTTTTGGCTGAAGTGATTCCTTCTGAAGATACTAAAGCCTTAAAAAACCTGATCTTTCAACTTGAAAAAGAGGTGGGTGATGCTTTTATTGTTTTTGGAAGCCAGGCAGAAGAAAAGGCTCAACT
>JABDLW010000900.1 GCA_013001805.1 Saprospiraceae bacterium
ACCCTATCGTGGTACCACTGTCAACAGGCACCCATCGATCTTCAGATAAATACGCTAAATCGAATGCCCGTACCCGCTGTCCCAGGGGAATATATTCTTGAATTAGCAGGCGGTTGAAGCTAATGGCAGTATCAAAATGAAAGGTCAGAGAGGCATTAATAACACTGTCCGGAGTGGCCCAATACGAATTATTATCCAGGTCAATAGTCTTGACCCCATCATATGTACGTCCCCGATCAGAGCTGGATGCAACAGTGGCACCCCCGGTCAAATTTGTTGAAAAATCATCACGGATTTTATTTACCATTTTATTTAGCTGAAGTAGATCATTTTCGTGAACCAGTCCTCGGGTGTCGACAGGAAAATTCAAGAGAAGTGGCGTATTCATCCCTACCGATTCATAAAATATATTCACCAATGCAGGCATGGATTTGACTTTATGATCTTCGTAAGGGTGGTAATACCAACCGGGGCGAATTGATACATTCGTTTCTGCCGGCACCCAATGTGTTCCATTTTCCTGGCCATCTGCCCAGTCTGTATGATAAGTGGGCATTCCTCCATAGACCGAATCTCGCATGAGATTAGACCAGATCGTAGGGTAAGAATGTCCATCTTCATTACCAACCCATCGTACATCAGGCCCCGCATCACTGAATATCACCGCATTTGGTTGCCACTCCCTGATTAGTGCATAAGTGTTCGGCCAATCATAATAGCTTAGTTTATCTACCCGCCTCTCTTCATTCGCTCCGCCATAAAATCCAGTTCCACCATTTGCCCCATCAAACCAGACTTCGAATATATCTCCATATTGGGTCAACAATTCCTTCAACTGCCTGCGCATATAGACAAGATAATCCGGAGTGCCATAGTCGGCATGATTTCGATCCCACGGTGAGTAATAAATACCTAATTTTAAACCATGGTTTTTACAAGCATCAGCCAACTCCCGTATTACATCTCCTTTTCCATTCTTCCACGGTGATTTTTTTACCGAGTGATCCGTATATTTTGATGGCCACAGACAAAAACCATCGTGATGTTTGGCTGTGATAATAACGCCTTTCATCCCGGCCTTACTGAAGGCCTGTACCCATTGGTTGCAATCAAGTGCGGTCGGATTAAATAGGGCGGGATCCTCGGCGCCGGTACCCCATTCCATATTCGTAAACGTATTCATGTTAAAATGCACAAAGGCATAAAACTCAAGATCCTGCCAGGCAGTTTGTCTGCCACTGGGCACAGGTAGTACAGGTTGGGGGGGATCAACAGCTGGTTTGGCACACGAAAGGAGTAAGGACAATAAAGCCAGGCTGCAACTATAGAATTTGTCTTTGAAAAACCTCATTTACTGGGACCAAAGTTTTGGAAAAACATCAGATTTGTGATTAATATGCGGAGGCTTCTAGTTCAAAATCGGCGTGTTGCCAGGCTTTTTCAAACAATTTTCCAGCCTCGGCGGAAGCTTCAGTCTGGCCAGATTTTTTAAGACTGCCCTGCAACCCAAACAGTGACCAACCATTATCCCGGTTCTTGGTAAGTTCTTCACGGAAGATTGATTCGGCTTCCGCATAATTTCCGACTCCCATCAAAACATGGCCTAATATCTGACGCACTGGGTGATGCCAATTTGGCGGCTCATTATAAGGCAGGTTATCTTCATGAATCACTGCCTGCTGTAATTTTTCTATGGCAGTTTCCGGCTGATTCCCTGCTGTGGCAAGTTCAGCTTCTGGAATTAAAAGAAGAATTTGGTGAAGGTCGGTAAACATGTCATAAGCCGTGTCCGGATCATTGGATTGCTTTAATGAGTCGGATTTCTGTGTTGCACGATCAATCAATTCGTGTAACGAGTCTAACTCGGTTTTAGCTTTTTCCAAAAGGTTTTTCTTACTAAAAGCAATACTCCGGGCGTGGCGCCAGAACATGTTGCAAAGTTCCAGGTCCATTGCGGGTTTTGGGGTGGTTAGTATCTCGTTCCACAGCCCAAAGCGCACATAAGCCTGTAGTGGGACGGACAGGAAAACCTGCGCACTGGGATCTTCGACCGCCATATCAGGAGATATTTTATCCGCCACTTTTTCGGCGGCATCCAATGCTTCGTCGCGTTGGCCACTCATGGTGGCGGCCATCCAAAGAAAATGAATGTTATGTGGATAATATCCCAGTGGGTAGATGCCCTGCGCCTGACAGGCAGCGAGGTAATTTTCATCGGCTACTATGGCTCTACGGTTACTCTCCGCCGCATCTTCGTAGCGTCCCACACGAGCATAAATATGTGCCGGCATATGCACTAAATGTCCGGCAGCTGGAATCAGTGTACCTAATTTTTCCGCACTCGGTACCGCCCGGTCCGGTTGGGACGAAGCTTCTACGATGTGGATATAAAAATGATGAGCACCGGGGTGGAGTCCATTTTGATTAAGTACGTTCTCCAGTACTGCAATGGTAGTACTTGTTAATGTTTTTTCAGTCTGATCCTCGTGGTAATAATCCCATGGCATCGTATTCATGATCGCATCGGCATACAGTGTTTGTATTTCCAGATCATCGGGATATTTCACCGCCAATTGTTGCATTGCATCCATATAAGCCTGGTTAAGTGAGTCTCGCTTAATTGAGCTACTATCTGCATGTCTTGCCTGAAGAGCCGTGATCATATTGTATTCTTTCCCGGACCCCCGGGCCAGTTTTTCAGCCTTTATCAGGGCTTCAAATGCCTCCTGCTCTCGCTCCGGGGAAGGGATCCAATCGTTAATGTTGGGACCTAGTGCCAGGGCAATACCCCAGTGAGCCATGGCAAAGTAGGGATCTATTTTGGCTGCTTCTTTAAAGGAACGACAAGCCTCACCGTGGTTAAATCCATAGATTAATTTCAGACCTTGATCAAAATACTTTTGGGCTTGCTCCGATATAGTGTGGACCCTGTAATTATGCGAACCCATTTGATCAAAGAGCGGTGCTCGGTCGGTTATGCTGTCAATCAATTGGTATATATCATTAAGACTCCCGCTGCATAGTGCGTTAAAGCTGCTGTATCGCAGTGGGACTTGGGTTTGCTTGGTGGTGTTGGATTGGCTTAAAAAACCCAGGAGGAGTAAAAAAAGTGGCAACGATGATATGTAAAAAAATTTGGAAGGCATCTATAATGAGTTTAACTTGGTTTTTACTATCAGGAGGTCGACTATTGGTGATTGCTCACTATTTTTTGATTTATTGTCCGAATTTACACAAATATGACCATATCGATAGTTGAATAATCAGTCATCTTAATCGAGAATAAATATGAGATTTTTCAATTCAGTTCTAGTGGTTATAGCGAGTCTGATCTATTTTCAGATTGCAGGTCAAGAAGCAGCAAATCCGAGCCCCTATTTGCTGGACAGTTTTGTCGATGGAACCTTGTACTATGCCGGTAAGCCACCCCGTGAAGCTAAATTTAATTACCACCTGGTCGGTCAGGAAATTGTTATGGATTTTAATGAAAAGAAAGTCCCGGTCAATAATTTCCCTAATCTTGATTCCGTGCGGATTGGACCGCATAACTTCATATTAATCGATGGCAAATCATACGAGCTCCTGATTAATGATAAATTCCAGTTACTGTTGGAATATCGCTATACTTCGCAACAACAAGCAAATGAAGGACTGTATGGTACCAAGTCACATACTCAGGGAGTGGTAGTTGCCAATAAATCACTTAAACCCAATGATTTTTACAGCCTGAAATGGCATAAGGGATACGAATTAGTTGATCGTTCTGAATTCTTTATCTGGCAGGAAGGTGAAATGCAGAAGTTTGGCAATGTAAACCAGTTGGCCCAGATATTTAAAAACAAAAAGAAAGAAATCAAGGAATTTGCTTCTAAAAATAAATCGGATTTTAGCCGCATTGAGGATGTTGAAAAAATCGTGCGATTTGCCGCCACTATTTAATTTATTGAAATTGGCAAATTATTTACTAAATATTAAATCGATCTTCCTGGGCAAGCTGAATAAAATATTCCATAGCTTCTGGGTTTCGAATCGCTCCCAGATCTATTTTATTTGCCGCCGGGCGCTTTATAAATAATCTTTTTACCGGTACTTCCATTTTTTTTCCACTAAGTGTATAGGGAATATCCGGCACCTCGATGATCAAATCCGGCACATGCCGCGGCGAGCATTTTGCACGCAATGTGTGATTTATCTCCTCCCTGATTTGATCGGTAAAAGACACATTGTTTTTCAATTTTACGAAAAGAGGCATGAGATCACTGCCGTCCTCGTGCTCAATATTAATGATCAGACAATCCTGTATCTCGGGCATTTCGTCGAGAACATT
Source organism: Saprospiraceae bacterium (assembly GCA_013001805.1). Classification (GTDB taxonomy): domain Bacteria; phylum Bacteroidota; class Bacteroidia; order Chitinophagales; family Saprospiraceae; genus JABDMH01. The sequence continues at coordinate 4,328 of JABDLW010000900.1, forward strand.
ATAGATTTCAGCAGTGCCGATGCGCACCCCCTTCCGGTTTAATGTAGCGTCAGATCTACCCTGAATGATCAGGCTTCCGTCCGTAAAGATCTGAATAAAATCACCGTGCCGCCATTTGCCGGGAAAATCAGCAAAATAACTATCATGATAGCGCCTATTATCCGGGTCATTCCAAAAGTAAATGGGCATGCTGGGCATCGGTTTTTCGATAACCATTTCACCCAGCGCTCCCGTGACTTGATTGCCATTTTCATCATAGGCATATAAAGCACAACCCAATGCCCGGCACTGTATCTTACCACGGTACACCGGCTTCTCAGGGCACCCACCGACAAACGCTGTACATACATCGGTACCTCCACTCATAGAGCATAGCCAAAGATCGTTTTTAACGGATTGATAGATCCAATCAAATACCTCAGGTGGTAGCGGGGCACCGGTCGAACCAATCGATCGCAAGGCATTGAGATTAAAAAGCTCGCCGGGTCGTATCCCACTTTTCATCAAAGCAGTTAAGTAGGGCGCACTGGTACCGAAATGGTGTATGGGTAACCTTGAAGTTATATTCCACAGCGCACTCAAATCAGGATGAGCGGGACTTCCATCGAAGAGAACCGGAGTAGCACCCACCAACATCGAGGCCTGGAGAAAATTCCACATCATCCAACCGGTGGTCGTGAACCAAAAGAAGTTCTCTCCCGCTTTTACATCATTGTGGAATGACATGTATTTTAAGTGCTCCAAAAGGACACCACCATGTGAATGGGTGATGGCTTTCGGTTTTCCCGTAGTTCCGGAAGAATATAAAACCCAAATTGGATGATCAAAAGGAACACGTTTAAATATAATTTTATCTTCTCCATCAGCTTCAGGCCAGGCGATACCAGAATCCAGTTTTGCCCCTAAATCCAGATAGGGTAAGAATACGGTTTGTTGTAAACTATTCAGTTCTTGCTGCAGCCATTTAATTTCATTTAGACGACTATATGGCTTTCCATTATAGGTGTATCCATCGCAAGCGATTAATAGCTTTGGTTCAATTTGGGAGAAGCGTTCATAAATGGTGTCGGCTCCAAAATCCGGAGAACAACAAGACCAAATGGCCCCTAAAGAGTTGACGGCAATAAAGGAAATAATGGCTTCAGGAATGTTTGGTAATACGGCAGCCACGCGGTCACCTTCTTTTATGCCCAGGTCTACTAATAGACGTTGGAAAGCCGCTACCTGCACACGCAGTGTAGACCACGATATTTCGGCGATTTTACCGCTCTCATGACAAAAAATGAGTGCAGGATTTTCCTGGTTTTCATAGCGGAATAAATGCTCGGCGTAACTCAATTTAGTGCCAGTGAACCATTCGGTCTCAGGCATTTTTTCTCCTGGTAGGACCTGCTTCCAGGGGTGCTCGCAGAGGATGTCAAAATAATTCCAAATCGTTTCCCAAAAATCACCTGCATTTTCTCCCGACCATTTCCAAAGTCCTTCATAATCTGAAAATGTCAGGTTATGATTCTTTTGTAGCCATGTGCGATATTTGGTCAAATTCGCATTTTGAATAAAGGCTTCACTGGGAGACCATAGAGGGGCTTCTTCTTCCGTCACGATCATTAATTTTACTTGCGATTCTATATTTATCTCCGTCGCGGAATTAAAGTGGTGGGATATTGAACAATACTTTCGGTCCCATCTCTCGCCACACTGGCTACACCAAAGAGATAATTGTCAATGATAATATTTTCCAAAGTAAATTCATGGACATTTCCGGCCCATATTTCAAACTGCCACTGGGGAGCAGTAGTCTCGCGCCAGTATACTTTATAGCCCAACAAATTGGGATCGTCGGTTTTGGTCCATTGCAATTTAGTTGAAGGGCTCACTGCCCCTCCGATCATGACTTGCGCAGGCGCTTGGGGTGCCAGGGCCAGCGATGCCAGTGTCAATGAGTTGACCGTAGTCAATCGCGCAACATAGTCAAAATTTACTCCTTCGATGACGTCACCATAGCTTATGCCATCTTCCAGGCGAATATCCTGATGCTGCCGGTTGTAATTCTCGTGTGTTTCCATGATACGCACACCAGGATATCCCTCATCATTAAAGGGCCGGTGATGTCCGCCTCGGCCAAAACGGTCCAGGCGATAGATCATTTTGGCATCCAGGCTAGTCATATATTGGTCGGTAATCCGGTCAACATAGCGGGCCAACTGGCGTGAAGGTCCATCTACCTCGCCGCCATAGAAGCGATGCCAGATACGTTTTTGTTCATCGTCGGTGGCCGGAGTAGGTTCGGAAAAAACCCGGAAGGTTTGGTTCTCAAT
>JABDLW010000005.1 GCA_013001805.1 Saprospiraceae bacterium
GTGGTGCCATGACCGACGAAAAAGGAGACCGTAGTCTGTCTCCTCACCAACAGCCGGATCAGGATATGTTTGTTCATGAGAGTCGAAGAACTGCAGAGGGAATATTCATCCGCGGAGCCAAAGCTCATCAGACGGGTTGTATCAATTCTCACTGGATGGTAGTTATGCCTACCATGAAATTGACCGCTGAGGATGGCAAATTTGCGGTCGTTGGTGCGATTGCGGTGGATGCTCCAGGTATCACTTACATCTATGGAAGACAATCATGCGATACCCGGAGCATGGAAGGAGGTACCATTGATGTTGGGAATGCCCGGTATAGCGGTCAGGAGGCTTTGGTCATATTTGAAGATGTGTTCATTCCCCATGAATTAATTTTTATGGATGGTGAATATGATTTTGCTGCCATGTTGGTGGAGCGGTTCACCACGTATCATCGCCGCAGTTATGTTTGCAAATCCGGGGTAGGCGATGTTTTAATCGGTGCTGCCGCGGCGGTGGCCGAAATGAATGGTGTTGCCCGTGCTTCCCACATCAAGGAAAAATTAGTGGAAATGACCCATTTGAATGAAACTGTTTACGGTACCGGGATTGCCTCCTCCTATCAGGGCTATGCCACTAAATCCGGAGCTTACATTTGCGATGATATGCTGGCAAATGTTTGCAAACATCACGTCACAAAAATGCCCTATGATATCGGTCGGATCGCTCAGGATCTGGCTGGTGGATTAGTGGCCACACTACCATCTGAAAAGGACCTGGATCATCCTGAAATTGGTCAATTAATCCATAAATATCTGAAAACCAAAAAGGAGACCCCAACGCAGGACCGGATGCGAATGCTCCGTCTGATTGAAAATATGACTCTCGGTAGAAATGCAGTGGGTTATCTCACGGAGAGCCTGCATGGAGCAGGATCCCCACAGGCTCAACGCATTCAAATCGGTAGAATGATGCAACTGGAATACAAGAAGCGACTAGCCAGGGTGATTGCCGGAATTGAGCTGGAGGAGGATAAAGAAAACCTGGTTACTGAATTGGAGGGATATTTTATACGAGTCTTCAATTTAAACAATGGATGACCGGTCTTAATATCCCCTTGGATCAACCCAGGGCAGTGCGGCCAGGAGAGGAACTCGACGTAGAAAAGTTAGGCGAGTACATCTCGAATACGCTCGATTTACCTTCACGACCACTACAGATCAAACAATTTCCCCAAGGTTATTCTAACCTAACCTATCTCATTTCTTTTGGAGAGTCGCAAATGGTTTTACGCAGACCTCCTTTTGGTGCCAATATCAAATCAGGTCACGATATGGCCAGGGAGTACAAGATTTTAAGAGCGCTTTCCACGCATTATACCAAAGCTCCCAAACCACTCCACTATTGTGAAGAACCATCAATTATTGGTTCACCTTTTTATCTGATGGAGCGCGTATCTGGTGTGATATTAAGAACAAAAATGCCCGGTGAGCATAAACCCGGACATCATTTGATGCGACAGATTTCCCACTCATTTGTTGACACACTGGCTGAATTGCATGCTATCGACTATGTTGCGGCCGGCCTTGAGGAATTGGGTCGCCCCCTTGGATACGTGGAGCGACAAGTAAAAGGGTGGACCAAGCGTTATGTTAATTCCAAAACTGCGCCCAACACTACTATTGATAAAGTGATGCAATGGTTAGGCACGAATTATCCCAACGAAAAAGGAGCCTCGTTAATACATAACGATTTTAAATACGATAATCTGATCTTAGATCCGGTTGACATGACCAGAATTTTGGCCGTGCTTGATTGGGAAATGTCAACGTTAGGTGATCCCTTGATGGATCTGGGAACAACTCTTGGTTATTGGGTAAATCAAAATGATCCTGACTGGATGCAAGAACTGGCGCTAAGCCCTACCACACTACCTGGTAATCCCACCCGGGCAGAGGTAGCCGAGCAATATGCCACTAAATCCGGTGCAGATTTAAGTCAAATTGTTTTTTATTATGTTTTTGGTTTATTTAAAATTACCGTAATTATTCAACAAATCTATTTTCGATATAAGAAAGGGCTGACCAGTGATCCGCGTTTTGCCGAATTAAATAATGCAGTAAGAGGTTTTGGCAACATGGCATTTCAGTCTTTAAGCAAGAATAGGATAGACGATCTTTTTTGAAAAGAGATCAGCCTTTAACTATTGGATTTCTTTCTTGTTCTTCGACTTAGTTAATATTCCTATCTTACTTTCTTAACCGCTAAATCTTAATTCATGTATTCAAGATTTCTTTTTTTTATAAAAACCCCATATAGTGTATCAGTAAAGAGCTCTAGATTGAGAAAAACCGCCCTTTTTTGCCTTAGTTTACTTATGGCCTCTGTCTTGTCCTGGGCTCAGGCAGATCTACCTTTGCCCTACACGCTTTCTCCAGAACAAATGATGAGCTACACCGGGCAATACGAGGGGGAGCGGTTTCCCGATCAACGACCTAAGGTGTCCGATCGTATCCTGGAACGTATGCGACAGGTCACTTGCGAAGAAGCCTGGGGCGTGCTGCGTGATCATGGTTATACCAACCAATACCAGGGGAAATGGGTTATGACCCATGAAAATCCCGTTTTAGTTGGCCGTGCAGTCACTTGCAACTTTATCCCGCATCGACCAGATGTATCGGATGCTGTGGTGGCAGAGGCCAGAGGGCAAGGACTGGAAGGAAGGGATAAACATTGGATCATGGATCAGCTCACTACCGGCGATGTGATGGTGGCCGACCTGATGGACCGTCAGATAGGTGGAGCATTCATAGGAGATAATCTGGCCAATATGATATACAAGAAGACTGGGACTGGTCTGGTTATATGGGGCGGAGCCCGCGATCTGGCAGGCGTCCTGGAACTCAAAGATTTTGTAGTGTTTAATCGAAATTGGGACCCATCGACATCATCTACCTATGATAAAACCATGGTGATTGGCTACAATACACCGATCGCGATCGGTCGAGCTGCGGTTATGCCGGGAGATGTCGTGCTGGGATTACGGGAAGGTGTCGTATTTATCCCTGCGCATCTCGCATTGGAAGTAGTTGAGACTTCCGAGTGGACTCGCCTTAAAGATGAATTTGGACATTCGCGGTTGCAAGCTGGTATTTACACCGCCGGACAGATTGATGTGGAATGGACCCAGGAAATCACCGATGATTTTCGAGGCTGGGTACGATCAAAAATTAATGCTCTTCCGACTGAGCAACAGGAAATGATTAAAAGCCAGGACTGGTGGTAATGAGATTTACACCAGATGGATTTTCGTTGCGGGATAGCTATGTCACTGACTTTGTCCTGCGCTTTTCTTTCTAGGAGTCGTTTTTTTAGTAACTGGTGTTTTCTTGGCTGGTGTACGTTTAGGTGAGACAGGTTTTACCGTTTTAGTGCGTGGGCTGCTTTTTGGTTCGACAGCTTTTGCAGGTGGCTTTTTCGTCCAATGGTTGCGATGGTAATCTTTTGCCTTGTCGATGGTTCTGATTTGTTCTTTAGTTTTGCTTGGTTCAGGTTTGCTTACCCGTTTTGGCTCACTGGTTCTGGTCACTTTTTTATTTTCGCTAACCGGTGTTCTTGGTGATAGAGTTTTTGAAAAGCCGGATTTAGGAACCAGTGCTGTATATTTTTGTCTTTTTCGCTGTACATAGGTGGCAGAGGTCAATGGGTTATCCGGGTGCTTTCGATTATAGTTGGATCTGTCTGCCTCCATGCGGCCAAATTGTTGCAGTCTAATGCTCCGGTATTTTTGGTCGCTGAGAAACTCTTCCGTGATAATGCTTCTGTTGCTTTGTTGCCATTGCTTTACACCGGAAACGATGCTGCTTCCGTGAGACCGGTGTCCTTGATAGTGATCAATGAATTTTGCCGAGAGTCGATGATAGCGTATATGGTGATGCGGTCTGTTAAAATACCAGTTCACCACATGAAATCTCGGTATACTTATTATGGTATGCATTCGAATCACAGGAAAAAGTCCCCAATCATACCAGTAGGGGTACACTCTCCAGCGCGGGTACTCATACCAATAGGGATAGCCATACCAAAAGGGGTATGTATAATAGTAGTGGGGTGGAATGACATTAACAATCAGATCCGGATCGTAATCTTCATATTGCTGCCAGTCGACATTATCAGCGTAAAGGT
>JABDLW010000032.1 GCA_013001805.1 Saprospiraceae bacterium
GATATTTCTTTTACAAATATTCCCCTTGAGGAGATACAGGGGTGGAATTGATCAACGGATGTAACATTGATTGTTAATATTAGATCGAAGTCTAAGACATTCGATCAGCGTCTCATTTTTTATTTTGTTCACTATTCTCAGTTGCTAAAAACAACGCTATTCTAAAAGTGAAATTTTTAAAATGCAATTGCAATTTCCAATCACAAAATTTCTTATTAAACTTTTCCCCTTGAGGGGACACAGGGGTGGAATTGATTGGGGGTGTAACATTGATCGTTGATATTAGATCGAAGTCTAAGACATTCGATCAGCGTCCCATTTTTTGTTTTGTTCACAGTTCTTAGTCGTCGGAAAAGTTTTCCATATCTAAGTTGATAGAGTGTGGGTTTGCACCGGGTATGAACCACGCACAATGTTTGGGTTCATACCAAGGTGTAAAACCACGGTGTCCATTTAATTGTGCCATGACAACATACTCAATCCCACACTCACACCCAAACCCAAACTCGCACGATCACATGGGAGTAAAACCACGGTGCCCATATAGGATGCCACAAAGCTTTTGAAGAACTGAATACTTCGATCAAGATTATAAAATACTTTTCAATTTCTGATGTCGATATTTCTTTTACAAATATTCCCCTTGAGGAGATACAGGGGTGGAATTGATCAACGGATGTATTTTGAAAAATTGATATTAGATCGAAGTCTAAGACATTCGATCAGCGTCCCATTTTTAGTTTTGTTCACAGTTCTTAGTTGCTAAAAATGAGGCTATTCTAAAAGGGAGAGTTTTAAAATGCAATTGCAGCTTCTAATTTCAAAATTTCTTAATAAACTTTTCCCCTTGAGGGGACACAGGGGTGGAATATATCAACAGATGTAAATTGAAAAATTGATATGTGATCCAAGTATAAGACATTCGGTCAGCGTCCCATTTTTAGTCCAGTGGATAATCCTGCTAGATCCTTTATCCTGGCGACTTTTTCAAAGTCGTCAAGTAGGCAACAACATCCCTGATTTCACGCTTTGTCAGAATCTTGGTCATATCCGTCATTCCCGAAAGGGCATCAATTCGTTCATCAATTTGTTGCCGGTCAACATTGATCATATTGTCTTCTGCATCCCGAATGGTTAACTGATCACCTTCTTCTTTTATGAGCATGCCGTCAATTTCAGAACCGTCTTTCATAATGAGCGATACCATGCCATAGCCCGGTGCAATTCGTGCACCCGGCAACACCAACGATTCCAGCAATTGCTTAGGAGTGAGTTCGTCACCTATGTGGGTTAACGGCGGGCCAGCTATACCTCCATAATCATGCATTTGATGACATCGTATACATTGTGCACCTGTATGATTCCAAATGATTCTTCCGCCCCGACCCGGATCTCCACCCGACAGGCAATCGATATACGCTGCCATAACATCGGATTGATCATCCTCTCCTTGTACAACGCTCAATTTCTGATTCAATGTAGGATCATTTAATTCGGTTATTGCTTCTGCTACATCCAACCTAACCTTTGTGTCCAACGACTGTTGGGACCATTCTTCCAATAATTCATTGAAAGTAGGTGCCACAATTTTCGCAGGTAATTTTCCAAGGGCAGCTATGGCAGATTGCCGTTCAGATATAGTTTTATCAAAAACCACCGAGCGATAAAGCGATAACTCTTCTTCAGGAGGCAGACCAACTTTCCCTGAGGCATCCAGGGCTGCTACACGTACGATCAAGTCTTTGTCGGATAACGCAGCTGAGAGAATTGCAGGCAATTCATCCACTTCCATCAGGACAAGTGATTCCAGCGCAGCTCTTCTTACTGATGCGTATTCGGCATTTGAGAGCATATCTTTTAATTGACTGGCTACCGACGTTAGTTTATTTTGCCCGGCAGCATAGGCAGCATCTTTAATAATTGCTGACTTTTCGTCTTTGAGCAGTGAAGCAATACCCTTGGTAATAACTGGTTGAATAGCCTCGAGGTCCCTGGTTATTTCGCCCCGGTAACGACCGTCCACACGGTCTAAAACAGAAGGAGAATGCCAATGGCGAATTGTTGCAAGGGCTTCGCTGCGCAATTCAGTTGGATGTTCACTGTTCAGTGCATAATCCAATACGCGCTGTAACGCCTGCGATGACCCCACCCGTAAATTGGCATTTATGGATCGACGTATAATCACTTCATCTTCCTTGAAAGTTGTATTTAATATAGCCCCCAGTTCATCCAATGCTTCCTCAATAGACCAATCGTCATTGATGCCCCTGGCAACTTCACGTACCACTAATACATCTTCATCATTAATGAAATTGGCAATCGCTTTATTCTCCATTCTGCGAAGAGCAATGACGGCTGCAATTCGCAAGGCCCGTGAAGGATGATTAGCTAGCTGTGCCAATCTTTCTCCATCGTCTATTCGCGCCAAGGCCAGGCTACCCGCATGTCGGATATATGCATCCTGGTCGTCATTATCAATTAAGAGCCTGATCAACTCTTCCTGGGCGGGGGCATAAGCAATTCGTCCCAAGGCTTCAGCAGCGAAAAAGCGAACCCTGGTAGCGGTATCACCTAAGAGAGCCGTCAATTCAGGTCCTGCATCATATCGCACATCTCCCAACCATTTGGCAGCCTGCGCCCTGATCTCCGCGTCCTCATCCTGGAAAAGACTGACCAATGCTTGTGCATATTCTAACTTTTGTGTACGAGCCATTTGGGCTATACCAAAAATGCCGTGAACGCGACGCAGTTGCGCATTGTCAGGCAAGATAGCCTTGTTGAAAAGCTGATAGCCGTCATCCCCCTTTTTCACCACTTCGAATTGTGCCTTCTGCCGGACGCGCATATCCTCATGGGCAAGAAGCGAATAGAGTTGATCCTCTGATTCTCCGCTTATGTCTTTTTTGATCCATCGTTCCGCATCCTTCCTGGCGGCCCATTCCGATCCCCTGGGGTCCTCCAACTTCCAAATCCTCCCGTAGTCTTTTGTGCCCCAGCCTTCGATCCAATCCCCGGCGTACATTGCTCCATCCGGTCCCCAATCGAGGCCTGTTGGTAAAACCCCTCCAAGAATCTTTCGTCCCTCATTAAAAGCAAAGCTTGCTCCCTTCGGCTTAAGCGTAAATGCATGAATACCAGAATTGGCGGGACTACCTATAAACTCTACCACGAAAAAATGGTCTTTCCATTCCGGGCTTAATGCCGTACCAGGATTATAAAGCATTCCAGTCGGCCCATTTACATAGTTGCGGATACATGGGGTAATGTATGCGGCCTGACCTTCCCATCGCGGTACATTCAGCCGTTCATCCATCCATACCTTGTA
>JABDLW010000033.1 GCA_013001805.1 Saprospiraceae bacterium
CGAAGATCGGTTAGACTACATAATATTTCCTTCTGGTCCTGGACCTGAAGCCCGCGACAAAGTGGTTGAACGAAAGTTCATTCATTTAATTTTTTCCATTTTAAAACGAACGCACGCTTCCAGATCCGGAGACATTGGAATGCACCTGGGCGACGTCACCGCGATACCGGACCTTGCCACTGCCGGAGACTTTGGCTTCTAAGCGGTCGCTTACATAGACCGATGCATTTCCTGAACCACTAATGGAAATACTGCATTCTCCGGTTTTTAGGTCTTCGGCATCAAGATTCCCCGATCCGCTGATCGATATTTCCAAGTCGTCACTTGCTCCGGCAAATTTCAATGAACCGGAGCCACTCATCCTGGCATCAATGGAACGAGAAGCAATATCTAAATAAACATTTCCAGATCCCGATAGGCTCACTCTGAGGTTATTGCTGTTCCCAAAATGATTTGTGGTTTTCATGTTGCCTGAACCACTTAGGGCAATCTCCCTCAAATTGGGCATAGTGATATAAATCTTGACTTTGGATGCACGCCTTACCATGCGATCATATTTGATCTTAAGAGTTCGATCTTCAATATCAAATTTGAGATTATCAATGATGTTTTCCTGCCCCTCAACCAGGACCTTATAGTCTTCACCCTGACTCAAATACACATCACACGCGTATCCATTGTGTACTCCATCAAAATTTTTTAGATTCAACTCCCGGGTAATAATGGGACCTTCTCCTGTGATGTTTCTTTTCCAGAAATTCTGAGCTGGCAATTGAAAGGTAATTATACTCAGGCAGATAAGTAGTGGTAATTTCATACTTGTAGGATTCTGTTTCTCTATAGACTTACAAAAGTTGCAATGGTTGCAGCTGCCAATGAGAAAATCTTATTTTATCACACGAACTTCTAAACTAATGACTTTGTCTACTATGTCTTAAAAACGTGCAGTTAATCCGCCCAATACATTAAGTCCAAAGCCCGGGTAGCCATACCAGCGGCGGTACTTATTTGTCGATAGATTATTCAGATGCAAAAACAAACCGAAATTTGGGGTGAGGAAATAATCTGCTCCCAGGCTTACATCAAACAGTAGATTTGGTTCGTTCGGAAGTCCTAATTCCTGATAGGCCACGGCATCATTTACATAGACTTCTGCTTTTAATCTCAATTGTTGATCCAGGGTTAGATAGCTCAGGCCAATATTCGCTTGCAGGTTGGGGAGATACCATGCTTTATCTTCATTATTAAGGTCATAAAAATTTTGCACAATACTACCTGATAAATCCAGGTTCTGAAACAGTTGCCCTTTAACCGAGGCCTGTAAATAAATAATATTAGCCGTGTCATACAGAACATCAAATCGAGTCCATTCTTTTTCTTGATTGACCTCAAATAGAGCCAGGTCATTGGTGGGTTTATACCCTGCCTGAGCACTGTATTCTATCCCCGCCGCCAATCCTTTGACACCGGCATAAAAATCATAGAAACTACTATTTTTTATACTGCTAACCTGAGGTACCAGAAATGGATTGTAATCGGAGAGAATTCTAAAATTATTTTTCCTCAATCCACCATCCGTTCCGACAAATATTGACATCCCGCTACCAGCCACATTCAACAATAATTCTGCGTCAGGGAAGATAAAATACTCTTCATCAGCACTAGCCAATTCGGCTCCAATTTTAAATCGCAAGCTGGAAGTGCCAAAACTAAATGATGGATTAATATAAAATGTATTTAGTTTTTGAATTGCTGTGTCCTTGAGCCGGGTGAGATCGGTGCCCAGTGCAATACTAAGAGGATTATCACCAAACCATTTTGTCAGTCCCAGATCTATATTTAACCCCGTTTCGCGGGTGGCAAAATTATTGCCAAACCGGTAGCCCTTAAAGGCGGCCCAATAGTTCAATTTAGTATCTGTTTCAGCACTGTTGTAGATTTTCAGACCTAATTCGTAAAGATTTAGTTTATTTCTCACATCATCTGCCTCAAACGTTGTATCCTCCTGATTGTAACCATAGAAATAATGGTTGTCAAGACTAACGGTGCCAAAACCATCCAGGGAAAAACCCTTGTCAGTAAGAAGTGTGCCTTTTAGTAATAAGTCGTTGTCACTAAAGCGCTGGTTTTCGATATTTTTATCATTAGCACTATGATGAGACAGGCGCGCCAACAGGTTTGAATTGCCTTCTTCTCCAAATAGATATCCGGCATCAAGGTAGGGTGACAGTGGATAGCCAAAACCTGCTTTAACAAATCCACGATAACCCGGATCAATTTTCTCCGTAGAAACTCCCAGTGCTTTAATTGATGGAGCTAAGTAGTCTACCTGTAGTGACTTCTCTTCAATTAAATAGTCGAATCGTTTATCAGTTACTTCCTTGACCTCCGGCGCAGGTTCCAGCCGTATTTTATTTGCGTCTGCTAGTCGTGCCTCAAAATTCTTAACCACTTCCACGGTTTCAGTTTCCAGCTCCTGACCAAAACTTATACCATTCAGAAGTAAAAAGACCAAAACGAGATAATTTCGATAAATCATTGCTTCTTTGATTTTATAGCCAAGATGTTCATTAATTAGATCCGTCATCGCTGCCATCGATTCGATTCCTTTTCTCTTCTTCCGCATCTATTTTGGCAATTTTCGACCTGGCAATTTCGACAAGCTCTACATCATCCGAAAAATTATCAATCACGGCGTCAAGTGCTGCCCGGGCATTAAAAAAGTCTTGATTTGCCACCAGAACATCACTTAGTAGAATCAAACTTTTTGCGACCCAGTAAGGATAGGCACTGCTTTCACCATAAGCTGTTCGGCAGGCTTCCTCGGCTTTTACTAAATCCTTTCTTTGATAATAGATCTCTGCTATTAAATAGCGGGCTTCTGCCGTATTTTCGTTGTCTGAATTAGCCAGTACTTCGGTAAATAATCGCAGTGCCTCGTCATATTGACCGTTTTCAAAAAGAATTTTTCCGCGATAAAATTGAGCTACTGCCAATTCTTCTGCGGTTGCTAATTTGTTGCTCATAACTTTACTGGCATAGGTGCCGGCGGCATCTCTCTTACCGATTCGATAGGCTGATCTCATAGCACCCATCTGGGCATCAAATTTTATCTGCGAGTCGGTACTCAGAGTTTCCAATTTTGCATAAAAATCAAAAGCTTGTTCAAATTTTTCTGCATAGTTATAGCTAATTAATGCAGCTTTTTCCAGAGCTAGCAGATAGTAGGCACTTTGCCCGCGGCTTATGGTGCTTTCGTAATCTGACAGTGCCTCATTAAATCGGCGCAAAATACTGAATGATTCGCCACGATTATAAACAGCTTCGAGTGCATGAAATCCTTTGGGGTATTTTTGCAGATAATCTGAAAAAGCCTCTACCGCACGTTCATATTCTGCGTTTTCGTAGAGTCTTTGTGCGACGAGGTAATTGAGTGAATCTTTTTCTCCTCCACTTACCTTGTACCCGGGAATGGATTCTACGAAAGCTACGTAATCATCAGGACGTCCCAGGTCTTCCACGTAAATCTCTTCAATGGCGGCCAAAGCATCTTTTGCTTCTTTGGATGAAGGGTTATTCTTAAAAATTGTTTTATAATATTCTAAAGCTTGTTCGATATCGCCTTCATTATACGTGATGAGACCCAGCTTTAGATAGCCGGCGTTAATTAATTCTGATCTTCCTTTGTATTGGGTGACTAATAGATCCAGCGTTCTGATTGCATCATTTGGTCGGCTCAGGGTCAGATAGGTGTCTCCTAATTCCAGCAGGGCATCATCTGCATACTGAGATTGGCCATGATTTTGAAACAATTGATTTAATGCATTGACTTTCTCCTCATTCCGGCCATTTAATCCGAAAATAATTGCCTTTTGAAATAAAGCATATTCAAATCCATTAGCTTCTTTCCCAATCGCTTGATTATAGTAATCAAGGGCCAGGTTATATCGGTTGCGTTTGAAATTGCAATCACCAGCTCTCAAATATGCATCGGGTAAAATGTCATTATTTAAAACCGGATCCGTACTGGATTGGATGTTCATGATAGCAGACTCGAAATGCTTCAATGCATTTGAATAGTCTTCTGTCTTTAAATAATTGTAACCCTGCGTATAATGGGCAGCGGCAATTGAGGAATGAGGAGGTAAATCCGGAATGGATTTAGCCAACGTGATAAACTGATTGAAATCGCCCTTACTTACAGCGTACTTTTTTTGATAAAAATGAATTTCACCGATCCAAAATGTGCACATGGCTTTGATGCGCTGGTTGATGGGAACTGATAGGGATTTAGTAAAGTAATTAAGTGCAGCACCATGATCTTTGTCTACATAATCCTGAACCCCCTGATAATAAGTCACCTTTTGGTAGGCTTCTTTGATCCTTGGCGATTGATCACTGATCCCTTCAATTATCTTAATAGCCCCCTTATAGTCCTTGGTATTGACCAATGTCTCGCTCAATAGTTCTTGTGCCTCTGTATAATATTTTGAGGATGGAAGGAATCGCCGCAGGGTATTAACCGCATCGCGGTCAAAACGTAATTGAATGCTCAGTTTGGCGTATTGGAAAAGGGCATCCTCCTGCAATTCGGGGTCAAAATCGGTACGAGACACAATCAGGAATGCATTTCTTGCCGAAGCAAGATCATCCAGTTTGAGATAGGAATCCGCCAGATAATACATGGCAGATTGACCTAATGCAGAATTGGTTTTATCCAATTGTTTAAAATTCTCTATCGCATCTTCATATTTTTTGTTTTGGTACTGTACAAAAGCAAGCTGATAGAAATCTTCCACTCTTAGTTTTCTGGAGTTTGCTTCGTAATATTCCAGGTACGGCAAAGCTCTTTGAAAGTCACCTTGTTCAAAATACGCCTGACCGACCAGCTGGTGCATTTCTGGTTCATTCTTCACCCGGCCATTTTCAAGTACGGGAACAGCATATTGAATGACCTGGTCGTATTTTTTTTGGCTAGCGTAAATTTGTGTAATGTAATAGGGAATTTGGTTGCGGTAGGCAGGCGATTTTTCGGCTACACTCCACGCATTTACTGCTTCCTCATAGTCTTCACCATAAAAACTGGCCATCCCGTAATAATAATGACCCTGATAGTAATGAGGGCCTTCCTTCATCATGAGCGCACCAAATTTGGCCCGTGATTCATCATATCTTTTGCGCATAAATAGACAATATCCATGTCTGAAAAGGATCTCGTTGCGTTCCTCTTCCGTAAATCCTCGTTGATCCATTTGAGCGTAGAAACTAATCGCCTCGTCGTATTTCTTGGCATTATAATAATAGTCTGCCAATTCCAGTAACGCCTGGTTGGCAGCAGGATCAGGCCGGTGCCGTCGGGCAAAATCCTGCATCAATTTCTCACCGTCCGGTTGTTCCAATCGTACGGCGCTTCGAGCATAATATAGCTCAGCCTTTTTCTTGATTATCCGGTACTCCGGTTCATTTACTGGTTGTAATCTTTCCAAGACTTTCTTGAATTCCGCTTGTGCCAGGCCATAGACTCCCAAATCAAAAAATTCAAGTCCCTTTTTAAAATTTGCATTCACTTCTGTGTAGACCGCACTTCGTTGTCCGGCTGCAGTAAAAAGGGAGAAAGTCATGAAGAAGCAAAGCATAACATTCTTCCCGATCATAATTGATAGATTTTATTTGCTGTGGGATTCATATGAAGATGTTTCATTTTAAAGTTTGGTCATTGCCAAAGCACTTGTCAGAAAAAAGGAAGTAATTTTAGCAAAGCTCTTTGGGAGGTATACTTATCCCTCCTTACCCAAAAGAATGTCAATCAAAGTTCATTGTCCAACTTCCCGGGTTTTGGACAAATTTAACACTTTATCATGCAAAAGGTAAAGATTACTAGGAATATATAGATTAGAATTTTATGTAATGAGAAGAATCCAGTTGTCCGATTAAAGCCCCTATTCAGTTTCTCCAGGTCCGCAATTGAGAATTAAACGAGATGGAGTTAAAAATTATTGATGGTACGGGCTATTATTTCGACACATTCTTCGAGTTGCTCTTCGGTAATCACCAGAGGTGGAGCAAACCGGATGATATTTCCATGGGTAGGTTTGGCCAAAAGCCCATTGTCGCGTAGCTTGATACACAAGTCCCAACCAGTGGAGGAATCGCTGGTATCGTTAATCTCAATGGCATTCAATAACCCCTTGCCACGGACCTCGCGAATGAGCGGGCTTTGATCAACTATTTCCTTCATCCGACGTCTGAAGATCCTACCTAACTTCTCTGCATTATCAGCTAATTGCTCATCTTTGACAACTTCCAACGCTTCCATTGCCACGACACATGCCAGGGGATTGCCACCAAAGGTAGATCCGTGTTCCCCCGGTTTGATCGAAAGCATGATTTCGTCATCTGCCAGTACGGCTGATACGGGAAAAACACCTCCTGACAGTGCTTTTCCTAGAATCAGTACGTCAGGTCTGACATTTGCATGATCACAGCAGATGAGTTTGCCGGTTCGCGCTACGCCGGTTTGAACTTCATCGGCTATCATCAATACATTATGTCTCGTACACAGATCCCTCACTTTGCTGATGTAGCCGTCATCGGGCACAATAACACCAGCTTCACCCTGAATGGGTTCAAAGATAAAGCCCGCGACATTCTCCTGTCCTATAACATCCATCAGGCTGCCAATGTCGTTATAGGGTATAATCTCATATCCTGGCACGTACGGACCAAATCCGGTGGTGCTGGTAGGATCGGTTGAGGCAGAAATAACCCCCAGAGTTCGTCCATGAAAATTATTACTTACAAAAATAATCCGTGCCCGGTTTTCCTCTATACCCTTTGAGCTGTACGCCCATTTTCTACAAAGCTTAAGGGCAGTTTCCACCGCTTCGACTCCAGTATTTACGGGGAGTACTTTATCGTAGCCAAAATATTGGGTAATGTACTCTTCATAGATTCCTAATTTGTCATTGTAGAAAGCACGGGATGTCAGCGTCAATAGACTGGCTTGTTTCTGCAGGGCGGAAATGATGCGTGGATGACAATGCCCCTGATTCACAGCAGAGTATGCTGACAGGAAATCATAGTACCTCTTACCATTCATGTCCCAAAGAAACACTCCTTCACCTTTGGACAGGACGACCGGCAATGGATGATAGTTATGCGCACCAAATTGGTGTTCCAGGTTCATCAATTGTTGCGGATTATACATCGTCATCAGATCCTCTTTCATGCTTTCCGATTATTATTATCACAAACTTAGAAAGATTAAAGCTGTTGTGCACTCACCATTTTCACTTTAAGCTCCGGTGCACTGTGAGAATTTGAGGAATCAGGGGCAAAGTCTCCTCATTTTTAATGACAAAATCGGCCATTTGCAGTCTCCTCTCTTCTGGCCACTGCCTTTCTATACGTGATTGTACTGACTCCCGACTGCTTTGGTCTCGCCGCATCACCCGTTGGATTCGTATTTCTTCACTGGCCGAAACAACAATGATAGCATCCATCGTTAGAAAACTTCCCGCATCAAAAAGAAGTGCAGCTTCTTTAAGGGTATATACTGCACTAGACTGATTCGAATGCCAAGCATGATAATCTCTTGCTACTGCGGGGTGCACAATGGCATTAAGGTGGTTGAGAAGCCAGGGGTCAGGGAACACCTTTTCGGCAATATATTTGCTGTTTAGTTGACCATTTGAAAGGTAGGAACCCGGGCCGAGTAAATTGATAATTGATTCTTTTGTGGGTTCGTCACCAATCATCAGCGCTTTAGCTCGCTCATCGGCATTATAAACAGGTACATTGAGGATCGCAAAAATACTCGCAACCAAGGTCTTTCCAGCCCCGATACCTCCCGTAATACCAATTTTATAACTCATTTAAGTAAATTTGAGCTATTATTGGGGGTTGGCTTTCCATCCTTCAATTTGTTGAATTTTCCTTATCATCGCTTAATGATTGCTAGTATCGCAATAATTTAGGACAACATGGTGATTGAATCTGAATTGTATGAAAAAATTTAAAGAACCTCGAGCCCTAACCGCGGTGGCGGCATTTCATCATCTCTTTGACATGCCGGTTGTCGATGATCCGGCTATTCCATCTTCAGACCGTTGTAGATTGCGAATCAACCTTATTGAAGAAGAACTAAAAGAGCTTAAGGATGCCATTTCCAAGGGCAACATTGTCGATGCGGCTGATGCACTGGCCGATCTACAATACGTACTATCTGGTGCGATATTGGAATTCGGCCTTGGAGAACGGTTCAAGTCACTTTTTGATGAGGTACAGCGATCAAATATGAGTAAGGCCTGCCAATCGTTCGCAGATGCGGAAGAGACCATGAGACACTATAAGAAAATCCAGGGAGTCGATAGCGAGATAGTTGAAAAGGATGGTTGCTATCTGGTTTTCCGGTTAAGTGATAGAAAAGTGCTTAAATCGGTGAAATATTCTGAGGCAGATCTTGCTAA
The DNA here is from genome assembly GCA_013001805.1 of Saprospiraceae bacterium. Taxonomy (GTDB): domain Bacteria; phylum Bacteroidota; class Bacteroidia; order Chitinophagales; family Saprospiraceae; genus JABDMH01. The sequence goes on from JABDLW010000033.1 coordinate 8,469, forward strand.
GATTGTTGTGGACCAAGGGATTATAGAATAACATTTACATCATATATAGCACTGAATTTGCCATGGTGATGTGTCATTTCTGGGTAATAATTATGTGAAATCCAAAGAAAAAGCAGACATTTGTCTTATCATGTTGTGCGAGCCCTTCGCAACCTAACCAAACGTTGCATATGTACCTAGATAATGTTCTTGAAACCATTGGAAATACCCCATTAGTCAAATTACAGCAACTACGAGATATTCCGGCAACCGTCCTGGCAAAAGTAGAAGCGTACAATCCCGGTCTCTCGGCTAAAGACAGGATCGTCCGGTATATGGTTGCCAAGGCAGAGCAGACTGGTAAAATTAAACCGGGTGCGACGATTATTGAGGCTACCTCAGGGAATACAGGATTCAGTTTAGCGCTAACCTGTGCCATAAAAGGTTATAAATGTATTTTAACCATAACTTCAAAAGCTAGTCAGGAGAAAATCCAGGGACTCAAGGCCTTAGGTGCAGAAGTAATTGTTTGTCCTGCAGATGTTGCTCCTGAAGATCCCCGGTCATATTATAGTCAGGCCAAATCTTTACGAGATCGAATTCCCAATGCATATTATCTAAATCAAAACTTCAACACGGATAATATGGAGGCTCATTATCTAACTACCGGGCCAGAAATTTGGATGCAAACAAGCCAAAAAATTACACATTTTGTATGTTGCGCCGGCACCGGTGGAACGATCTCTGGCACGGGCAGATTTCTGAAAGAACAAGATCCCGAAATTAAGGTGGTGGCAGTAGATGGGTACGGATCGGTTTTGAAGAAATTTCACGAAACCGGGATCTATGACCGATCAGTGATTCAGCCAATCCGAATTGAAGGACTAGGTAAAACCATCATTCCTGCTAATGTCGATTTTTCGGTTATTGACGAATTTGTACGCGTAAGTGACAAAGATGCCGCTTTGAAAGTGCGTGAGCTAGCTAAAGAGGAGGGGCTCTTCGTGGGTTACTCCAGTGGGGCGGCCCTGCAGGCCGTTTATCAGATGAAGGATCAACTAACCCCGGATGACACCGTGGTGATTCTTTTGTCAGACCATGGAAGTCGCTATTTGAGCAAGATCTTTAATGATCTCTGGATGAAAGAGCAGGGATTCCTGCCAGGCCAGGATGTCCGTGATGATGTGCTCACTCAACAACAGGGAGTTTCAAATGGCACCAGCTATTATCGGGATTATTACAAAAGGTATCGCCGGTTTGTCAGGAAGAGTTACAAAATGATCAAGGACAACTGGCAATAAGTCTTCCATTCTATATAATGGAATTGATTGCAAAGAATACTACCAGGTAGATCCATAGGATGTCGAGGAAATGCCAGTAAATCGTTAATAGATCCAGCTTTACCTTTTTCTCAGGGTCAGTGAAATATAATAGTTCACTTACGGGTTCGACAACGCTTTTACGGGCTCCCAAATAGAATGAAATCAGAAACGGCAGTCCCACCAGTATATGTGCAAAATGCACTCCCGAAATGAGATAGAGATAGGACACTCCATTATTTAATCCAACCGGTAGATTATTTTCAAACAGTTGCAGCCAACCAAAAATCTGGCTTATCATAAAAACGAAACTCAGTAATATAGTCCACAAGAGCAATGTTTTAAGAGGATCTGCTGCATCATTCCGGTAAGACTTCTTGGCTTTTACCAGGCAAAATGAACTGGCAACCAGAAGTAGTGTGTTAATCAGGAAGATAGGTGGTACTGGTATAGCATCTATGCCTTTCTCAAAACGTGTATACCCATAGGAGATAGTCAGACTCATAAACAAAACGGAAATCGCAGCTATTATAAGGAATACGAATATCCTGTATGGATGTATGGCAAAAGTTTGCCGCTGTCGATCTGCTGACATATTATATTGATTAGATCTTCAACTTTTCGATCACATTTCAACAACAAAAATAATTAAGAATTGATGTCAATCTACCCAAATTCCCGGAGGAGCTGAGATCAGGCTTCAGTTTGCCCTAATTATGATATAATGATTTACCTTCACGGTTCTAAAAAAATATTTGTTTGAGAAAGGAAATACTAAAAGATCTTCAACCATATGGCGCCCGGTTGGTTGCCGTCTCAAAAACAAAACCGATAGCGCAAATTCGCGAAATGTATGAGGAAGGTCAACGCATTTTCGGTGAGAATAGAGTGCAGGAATTGGTTGATAAAAGACCCCAGCTACCCTCCAACATTGAGTGGCATCTGATCGGGCATTTGCAGCGTAACAAGGTGAAATATATTGCTGACTTTGTGCAGATGATTCACTCGGTTGATTCTATCGCACTGGCTCGGGAAATCAATAAACAGGCACAAAAGCATGATCGCGTAATCTCCATCCTGCTCCAAGTACGTATCGCCCGGGAAGAGACAAAATTTGGCATACCAGCACATGACCTGGATCGTTTCCTGGAAGAACTATTGCAGCTGAATTTAACTCACCTATCGATCGAAGGCTTGATGGGTATGGCAACTTTCACGGATGATGAGGAGCAGATTAGGAAGGAATTCACGGAGCTCAAGAATGGTTTTGACAGAGTCAAAGCATCTTTTTTTCCGGATCATGATCATTTTCGGGAAATCTCCATGGGTATGTCAGGCGACTACAAGATTGCTCTGGAAGAGGGAAGCACGCTGGTGCGAATTGGGAGCTTGATTTTCGGGGCCAGGTGAATTAAAAAAGGTATAAAAGTCTCCCCCATATATCGCCAATCAGGAGATGGTAGCTGATTCGCAAGGAACCGCCGATCGTTATATTTTTATCCAGGTCTTGATGCCGGTCATATTTCCTGCAATCACAGCTGTAAAGTATACACCAGGGGACATTTGTGAGACATCAAGGACGATTCTTGACTCGTTGCCAACCCAACTTCGCACCATCTGCCCCGTGGCCGAAAATATGCGTACTTGCTGCATGGGTTGTTGTGACAGGTTAATACTTATCCTGTTACTGGCGGGATTAGGCGTTATCGATATCTGTTCTGATAGCAGATGATTGTAGGTACTTACGAATTGACCTTCTCTAAAACCAGTTTTCCATAGAGTCAGGCCTCCACGACCGGTTCCCAGCGCCATATCGAGGTAACCGTCGGTATCCAGGTCTATAAAGGCCGGTTTGGATCGATTGCCTTCGGAAAGAGAGGCGAGGGGATGATCTGAAAGTGGCTGTAGCTTCTCCTCAGGTTCAACGGAGCTAATGTCATATATTAGAATGTTTCCAAACGCTGTCCCCACCAGTAAAAATGTGGTGTCCTGGCTTTCCACAATTGTAGGCGCGGCCATTCCAAAGACTGCATTGTTTTGACGAGCATCAATCATTCCAAATTCTTCAACATTGACATCCATTTCCACGTCAGGAAAAAATAGCGGCACCTGACTGGACCCCATATTCCTGAAGAAATTAATGTTCCCCTTTTCTTCTCCGAGCAATAGATCAAGGTCGTTGTCCCCATCGAGATCTTGCAGAACAGGGACACTACTAAAACCCACATCGATATCAAACCATGGGTAGGTTACGGTACCCATTTCAAATGGGCCATTCAAGATTCCTATGTTTTCTACCAAAATTAGTTTTCCCCTCTTATTACCTATTACCAGATCCAAGTCACCATCATCGTCGATATCGGCGCAAGTGGGAGATAGGGCATCGATTTCGTCGGTGAACGTACTCAATGCTAACCAATCGCTATTTACCAGTTGGAATTCAGGATTTCCGGTGGTTCCCGTATTTCTGAATAAGAATAGTTGAGATGGATGATCAATCTGATAATTTTCGTTAAATCTGCTTCCAACCAGTAGGTCTTTCCGGCCATCTGCATCGTAGTCAAAAAAGAGTGGTGTGGCATCAGTTCCAAAGTCGAGCATTTGATCATTTAAAAATGAGGTCTGAATCAAATTAAATTCAATCGATGAATCTTCTTTTTCACTACCGCTATAGAACCAGCTTAATGTGACATTTTCACGGGCATCTTTCTGGTTAGGCGCAACCAACAAATCATTCACTCCGTCATGATCAACATCTAAAAAAAAAGAAATTGGAAAATAGGGTACTTCAATTTTGTCAGCGGCTGAAGGAAAGTCGGATGTCTGATCGGTAATCCATGCTTGATTCCGGTTGCCTCCGTTTTCCAGAAATAACATGGTCTCATAACTAAAATCACCGAGTAAAACATCGGCGTCTCCATCTGCGTCCGGATCAAAAGTCATCACGGTTGATCC